>JAHDGP010000018.1 GCA_020627525.1 Bacteroidota bacterium | reverse complement strand
AGTTGGCCTCATCTACCAATACTTCATAAACGCCACAAGGTACTGGATCAAATAAGTAGTTTCCTGAACCATCTGTGGTTACAGTACTTATTAAATTACCCATATCATCATATAATTCTACATTCAATGGTGTTGTTGGAACATCACCTCCTACTCCATCACAATCATCATCTACTGTGATTGTTCCAGCTATTGAACCATCAGCACAAGCGGCACAAGACGCACAAGCGGCTGTGGTTGCTGTTAATGTTGAACAACCTAATGGATCTAAAACTGTTCCTGAGAAATCTGCATCAAATGTATCTCCGTCAGCTACACAAGCCTGAGTTTGTGTATCACATACTGTTCCATCTTCTGATAATAAATCTACTGTTCTATCTCCACATAATGGATCACTTACATCTGTTGCTGTTAAGTTTGGATAAATCGTTACACTAAAAGTATCTGGAGTACATTCTGGATCATCTATAAAGCTTGTTACACTTCCATCAGCTGCTACTTCATTAATCGCTGTTACTGCTGAGAATTGGAAGAAAGTTCCTGCACATCCTTGATTTACTGGATAGCTGATTGTTAAATCTGTACAAGCTGAAGCTCCAAATGTTGCTGATTCAAACAAAGATGTTAAGTAAGTTGCTCCACCAGCTCCATCTAATTGATAGATATCTATTGAGATTAATGTAAATGATCCATCTGGATTTGCCACCTCTGGATTTACCTGACAAACGACTTGAGGGCTTACTACTGCTACTGTTGTATCACTATCTGAACAAGCTTCGGCATCGGCAAAGTCTACCAAACCACTACATGTTGTTATAAATGTACAAGTACCATCATCACAAGTCGCTGTTGCATCATAATTATCGGCTAAAGGATCTGTACAACCTAACACTACATTACAAGGATCTGGACAAGTTAAATCTCCTGGATCACAAGTACCATCATCACAAGTCGCTGCGGCATCATAGTTACAAGCTGCGGCATCTGTACAACCCAATACTACGTTACATGGATCTGGACAAGTCACATCTCCTAGATCACACGAACCATCGTCTACACAAGCTGCGGCATCAAAGTTACATGCATTTGCATCTGTACAACCTAATATTTCATTACATGGATCAGCACAAACTGGATTACCGAAATCACAAGAACCATCATCACAAGTCGCTGCGGCATCAAAGTTACAAGCTAAAGGATCTATACATCCATCAGGAACACAGTTACAAGAACCATCATCACAAGTCGCTGCGGCATCGTAATTTGGTGCTGCTGGATTTGTACAACCAAATACTACATTACAAGGATCCGGGCAAGTTACATCTCCTGGATCACAAGAACCATCATCACAAGTTGCTGCGGCATCGTAGTTACAAGCTGCGGCATCTGTACACCCTAGTACTACATTACAAGGATCTGGACAAGCTGGTGTTCCAAAATCGCAAGAACCATCATCACAATTTGCTGCTGCATCATAGTTACATGCTGTGGCATCTGTACAACCCAATACTTGAACTACATCTACTATACAAGCACAAGCATCAGCTGGATCTACTATTTCTGTATCTCCTACACAAATATCTGTATTACAAGTTGGTGCTGGTAAACAAGAACCATCATCTACACAAGCTGCGGCATCAAAGTTACAAGCTGTGGCATCTGTACAACCTGGTGTTGTATCTGCTCCACAAGCTGTACATACTTCGCCTGTTGCTGTTACGCTTATTTCATCACCTGTTTCACAAGTTCCTGTACAAGGTGTTGTTGTTAAACAAGAGGCATCTGGTCCATCTGCACAACCTAATGCTGTTACACATAATGTTGCATCTACAAAATCATCTGGTCCTGGAGTTGCATTGTACTCTTGATAACAAATATTATCACAATAGCCTACACCTGTTGCAGTACAGTTGTAATCAGCTGTAACAACTAAATCACAAGAAGCACCAGTAGAACATCCAACATTTACTAAACTTATGTTATCTATTGTAAAGTTAGAAGCTACACCTGCTGTACCACTTGTTGAAGTAAATAGTATTGTATGATTGCCTCCATCAGCATAAGCTGAAAGATCAACAGTTATTGTCAATGGCGCACCTGCTGTACCACAAGTTCCCGGATCAGCATCATCAGACCATTCAACAGTACCATCCACTTGTACTTCAATAAAGTCATTTGCACTTCCACAAGAAGAGTTTTCATAGGCAAAAGTTAAAGTAGTCATACCACCAGCACAAGCTGGAATAGTAAATGAACCAGATAAAGTTCCTGTTTCAGTAGCGCCAATTCCACCAAACCAGCCAAGGTAAGTTCCATCATTAGGAGCAACACCATAATTAACAGTTCCTCCACCTGTACCACATCCACCAGTATCACACATTACCGAACCAAAGTTAGTAGAAGTTGAAGACCAAGGAGAGGCTCCGCCAGCTCCCAAAGCTTCTAAACTACCATCGTTTGTTGCTGCATCAATAATAACAGCATCTTGTCCTGGATCACAACAGTTTGGACCAGCAGGGTCAGGCGTAAAAGTAACCGTATAAGAAGCTGTTCCAGAAACACCTGCTGCTACAGGGAAAGCTGGGTTTCCAGCATCACCAACAACAGTCACATAAGTCTCACACCCAGCAATTGGTGTAATCGTTGGTTCAGCACAAGTACCTTCACCACCTACAACCACCAAAGTAGAAATATCAGCTGGAGCAGCTGGATAAACAGTAACAACCACTGTTCCTGCATCTAAAGTTGTAGCTAATGGAGCTGAAATACAATCTACATTTATATAATAAGTTTCTGTTTCAATAGAACAATCTGTAGAAGTTAATACTGTTGGCGCAGCAACTGCTGTTCCGCCAGCACTTAAGTATCCACCAGTTGACCAAGAGTAACTAGCATCACTGTCATCATCTAAAGTAACCAGAGTTGTAGGATCTGGGAATACAAAATCAGTACTTGCACCACAATAGTCTGCTGTTTCATTTGCAGCAACTGTTACAGATGAAGGACAAGCAACAACGCTTGTACAAACACCTTGACAAGACTGATAATTAATATTACATGAAACACTATTTGTTGCCCAAGCTCCTTGAGCAGCAGCTGTAGATTGCATTAAAGCAACTTGATCAGCAGTAAAATTACTCATACAATCATCATCAACATAATCCATAAAGTTTCCTGAAAAATCTGCTCCAGCAGAACTAGTACAAGTATTGGTATTATATGTAGGACAACCGAAATTTTCTGTTGTTTGTGGTGGTGTATCCACCAAATTGTCAGAAAATGTGTGTTCCAAACCAAAGTAGTGACCAACTTCATGGGTACAAGTTGCTCCACCATCATAAGGTGCTCCCCCTCCAATTAAAGTACCTGAAGTACACGGAGTAAATGTTTGACTACCAAATGCTGAAGCAATAACATAAACACCATCACCAGAAGGATTTGAACCACCAGCTAAAGGAGCAACACCTAAAACACCACCCCCACCTAAGTAGTCACCAATAAATAGATTTAAATACCCATCCCAGTTGTTTTGAGTATCTGCATTAGAACCAGACCAAGTGTAGTCTCCTACTGTTATTCCATATCCACCATAATTGTCTTCACCAGCTGGTAAATTTTGATCTGCTAAACAAAATTGAATACAAGCCCCATCTTCTGGCAAAATATCAATAACATCAACAGCAAAATAGTCAGGACAAGCTTCTGCAAAAGCACAAATATCAGATACATTTGAATTACATGAACTGAAATCAAGGTTCATTTGCTCTACTTGCGCCAATGCTGCATCTATCAAACACTGTTGATTAGCTGCAGTTACTGGTGCCCCATAATGAACTGCTACTGGAACAATCAGTGGATTTGTACAAGGAGCAGCTTTGTAATTACTTACTTTTTTCTTAATTTCTGCCTGATTTTTGTAAAACTCCTCAGCAAAATCTGGATCTTGAAGTAACCTATCCATATAGCTTTCGGTTCCACACTTTTCCCAGGCATTCAGGTTAACTTTAGCGTTAGACTGAAAATTGGGAGCTTCTTGGGATTGTAATGCTAAACTGCCTATGAGAAAGCACATCAATCCTAAAATGTAATTTTTTTTCATAAATTTAATTATAGAGTTTGGTTTATTTATTAAATATTTTTTGAGTTTTTTTCGGTTATATGCCGATAAAGATACAAAATAACTTTAATAAATCTTAACACATTCTTAGCAGCCTTCAAACTCTTTATTTTTTTTATACAAAATGCCCAAATGGACATTTTAAACTGGTCTTAATGTATTTAATACTATTAAAAAAGAGTAGTCTTTAACCCATACTCTGTTAGTTTGAATAACAAGTTTACAACTGAAAGTCTGCTGCTATACGAATCAACATTCTAAACAATATATAGGCATCAATAACATTTTCTATACAAATAAAAAACGAGGCTAAGAAAAAATCCTAGCCTCGTTTAAGTATTATTTAAGCTCTATTTCAAGTACAATGAGCTAGTTTTTGATAAATCTTCCTGTTGACACATTATCCGCTGATACCATGTGAATAAAGTAAGATCCATTATTTAACTCAGATATATCCAATTGCATATTATTCCAACTACTAACTACCAAATCATCATATTGTTGAACAATTTTTCCGTTAATATCATAAACAGAAATTTTAACGATTGTTTCTTCTTCATATCCAAATTTCAAGTTAATGAAATCACTAACAAGTGTTGGATAAATAGTTAATAAATCTCTTGCAATAGCACCGCTAATTGTATTATTGTTACCTGCTACTTTTGCTGCAACTCCACCTGTTAAACAGAAAGTCTGTGTTTGAGCAGATCCAAAGTTCAAACCACCAGTAAGAAGTGATGTACCATTAGCATCAAATAATTCATAGTTACCACATCTTCCAGCAGTGTTAGAAATTCCAATTGTTCCAAAGCTACCTGTTATTGTTCCACCTGGAATATATCCAACTGTTTGACTATATGCATTGAATGTTTTTGGACACATACCATTTCCATAACTATCATACATATTGAAAGTATAACAACCATCAGGTAAACAAGCTATAGAAGTTAAGCTTAGTGCACTACCTCCAGGTGTTGTAGCGTAACTACCACTTGCAGCAACAACAGCACCATTAGCGTCAACTAAATCCCAAGAAGTTTGACTTGGCCATCCATCAAAAGTGATATCTAAATCAACACCAGCACAAGCAGTTTGTTGACAATCATAAGCAGCAGTTACAGGAAGATCACATGCTGTAGTTGCACAGTTTCCACTTACAAGTGAAACATTGTCTAAATACATACTTGCATTATCATCTGCAGTTCCTCCATTTGGATCTGTTTCAACTCCAACAAAAGTGATAGTAGTTGCACCAGTTGGTGCGCCTAAAGCTAACACATCAAATGGGGTAATAGAAAGGATAGTAGAACCATCTCCTGTTGTACAATCCAAAAAGCCCATTGATACGCCTCCTATTAATATTTCTAATGTAATTGTTGCGTTTCCTTCACAAACATGAGCAAAATCAAAAGACAATAATGCTTCTGAACAATTATCTGGAATTGTGATATCTTGTGAAAGAGAAATAGTAGAACCTCCATTTCCACCCCAGCCACCAAACCAGGCATCAACACTTCCCATTGCATTACCAGAAACTCCAACAACACCAAATGGATTTGGGTTTGGTGTTCCAGTTGGAACTTCTTCTGCTTCAACCCACGGTGCTGCAGAACCTGTTTCAAAATCACCATTGACAAGTAATTCACCACCTACTCCTGAAGCACAACAATTAGGTGCGCCTGCAGCAGCTGTATAGGTAGCAATAAAATTTGCAGTACCACTTACACCAGCAGCTACAGGGAAAGTTGGGTTTGCAGCATCTGGAGCAATAGTTACCTCTGGACAATTAGGACTAATTACCGGCTCATTACAAGTATTTTCACCAGAAACAGTTACCAAATCAGCTAATGTAAATTGTCCTGGATCTGGATAAACATTTAATGTAAATGTACCACCATTCATTAATGCAATACTACCATCAACACATCCTATATTTACATAGTAAGTTTCTGTTGAAGGATTACAACCAGCAGGATTTGTTAAAGCCACAGTTGTACTCCCTAAACCTGTTCCACCAGCACTCAAATAATTCCCTGTACTCCATGTAATTGTTTCAGACCCATTAATATCCAATGCCAACCCGGCTGGAGCACCTGGCAAAGTATAGCTGCCGACACTTGCACATATATCATCTGTTCCAGCAGATAAAGAAGTCACAGATGTTGGACAAACAATAGCACAAGGTTGTCCCAGACACATATTTGGTAACTCTGTAGGATTTTGGTTAACACTACATTGAGCATTAACACTTCCAAATAATTGATTTGCCCAATAATTCATAACCTGTGCTTGATCCTGGGTAAACATAGTCATACAAGCATCATTTGTATAATCCATAAAGTTTGCAGTAGGAGCAGCGACACTACCAGCACAACCACTGTTAACACAACCTGTTGGACAACCACTTGATGGGTTAGAGTGTGCAGGTGTATCCAATACATCAAAAGGTCCTGGAGGGTTTGTTTCCTGAGTACCACATCCGCCTTGGAAAGTGTGATACAAACCAAGATAGTGACCAATTTCGTGGACCATAGTAGCACCTAAATTAAAAGTATTATTATCATCAAGGTTACATCCTGCAGAACCACCGAATCCTCCAAATGCCTCAGAACAAGTAGTTACACCATCACCATTTGCAGCACCAGGAATACCATCAGCGACTCCTAGGCAGTTATCACTTGTAATAAACATATTTAGAATGCCACCCCACCCTGGAGCACCATTTCCACCACCATTCAAACCACCAGTAAATGCACCAATCGTAATAGGAGGATCACATGCAGGATCCAATCCTTGAGCATTTCCAGCAGGAGGAATAGCCAAACAGAAAGTAATACAAGTTCCTGTAGAAGCTACACTATTTCCATTTGCATCTTGATAAGCTTGTGGACAAACTGCCTCTGCTGCTGTTCCAGTATTATCACCAAATGCTATATTCATAGCATCCAACTGATCCAAACATTCTGTCAAAATACAATCAGCACTACCACAATTTCCTGTTGCAGCATTATTTTCAAAGTGAAAAGCAACTGGCACAACAATAGTATTACTTCCATCACAAGGGATACGTTCATTTTGTCTTGCTAAGCTTGGTATTGCCATAGCTTCTTTATGAAATCTGGCATATTCCGTATCATTTTGTAATCGATTGGTTAGTCCATCCATTGTACTACAGCTTCGGGCATTAGTTGGTGGCACTGTAGAATTGTCTCTAACTGTATTAAGGTTCAATGCACCTTTGCTTTTCCCCTCTTCATTAACAGATAAAGCACTTTGACCAAATGAATCTAAGCTGAGAACCAAAATTAGACACATCAGGACTAAACCTAAGTTTAATTTCTTCATGTTTTTTTTAATTATATATTAAATGTTTAAAAATGTTTTACTGTGTTGAAGTTCTTATATAAATTGACTAAAAATTCAAATTCGTCACATCAATTACAAAGCATAGCTTTCCAAAAACCTTAATTAGATGCAGAGGTCTCCAATAGACTGAAGTGATAATTTTCCTGTAATCGTTAATTGATTACGAAATTAATTAATAAAAGATGTGGCAAACTGATTGCTGCCGACAAAACAGCAACTTTCCTGCCAATCAATATACAAAGTGTAAAATAAAATAGTATTTATTTGTAACAAAGATTACATAAAGAGTTATCAATATTTATAACTGTCTATCCATAAATATAATAACAGACACCCTAATGCTGTTTATGCTCTAAACCATATTTATCCATAAACTTTCTGTACAATTCCTTTTGTTTATTTTCCAAATTTACAGATCGTCCTGAAACATAAGCTTTTTCAATATTATTGGTCACAGGGTCTAGAATATCCCCTGAAGAAATAACCAATGTAGCATCTTTTCCAACTTCTAAACTACCTAGCCTGTCATCTATTCCAAGTATCTTAGCTGCACTTGAAGTAATACTCATAAGTGCCTCCTCTTTACTCAAACCATAAGCAACCGCTTTTCCAGCCGTAAAAGGAAGGTTTCTCTGTTCACCAGATAAGTTTTCAGCCATCATACAAAAATTTATACCAGCGTCTTTAAGAATTTTAGGCATCTTAAATGGCAGATCAATGTCATCGTCTGCTAAAAAAGGCATTGAATGTGTTCTATTTAGTATAATTGAAATTTCATTTTCTTTTAATAAATCTGTTATCATCCAAGCATCTCTTCCACCAACTATTATACCATCAACATCAAACTCATTTATAAAGTCAATGGCACTTATGATCGCTTTTGAATGATTTGCATTTATATATACTTTTTTAGTTTTATCAAAAACCCCTTTCATTGCTTCAAACTTAAGGTTTACTTCTTCAACATTACCCAATTCTGAATAAGCCTTAGCTTCAGCGAAAAAGCTTTTCAACTCATTAAGTTGCTCAAAGTATTTTTCATTCTCTTTTATTTTTCCTGGCTCTGCCCACCAGCCACCACGTGTCATCAACACGGGAAAATTAACTATAATGCCATCCTCTTCTTTAATAACCGCATCTTCATAGTTCCAAGCATCCATTTGAACAATTGCAGAGGTGCCAGGAATACGCCCTCCTTGTGGTCTTATTTGAGAAATAAGTACCCCATTCGAACGTACTGTTGGCGTAACCCAAGAATCTGTATTATAAGCAATAATTGTACGCAAGTGCGGTTTAAAATTTCCTACCTCATTATAATCTCTAGTTGGACGAAGTGCATTTATTTCAACCAATCCGTTTAGTGTATTTGGAGAAATTAATCCAGGGTAAACATGCTTGCCTTCTGCATTTATCACCTCTGCATTATCTTCATCTATGTTTGACTCAACGGTATTAGTAACGGCACTGATTTTTCCATTATCAAAAACAACCGTTCCTTTTTCAATAACAAGACCATTTCCAACATGTATGGTTCCACCAACAATGTAAACGGGCTTCTCTTGCGCTTTACCAGGAGCAGGAACCCATTGCGAGAAAGACGGAACAGAGGCGAGTGAGATCAAAACAACCGTCAACAAAACAAGCGAACAACTTTTATATAAAAATACAGTTTTCATTTTACTATTTAATTTTAAAAAATATTAAGAAAAAGCATAAAAATCAATTCCCTTCATCCTCCATCGAATCACAATGGTAGTGTTTGTCTTCAGGAAGTTTCACCTTTTGAGTTTTTGCTCCGCCTTCTTTTGCCTTAATCATTTTTTGAATCAATCTATTCCGTTCTTTTGCGTTTTCTTTTCTCAATTCAATATCTCTTTCTATATCCCAATAACAGACACCATCTACGTACGTTTGTTCCGCAACTGTATAAACAGACAAAGGGTGACCAGACCACAATACAATATCGGCATCTTTACCCTTTTCAATACTCCCCACTCTATTATCTAAATGCAATATTTTAGCAGGATTCAGTGTTACCATTTTCCAAGCTTCTTCCTCACTGGCTCCACCATACTTTACCGCTTTTGCCGTTTCTGTATTTAACCTTCTACCCATTTCTGCATCATCTGAATTGATAGCAGTAGGAACACCCATTTCCGCTAAAATTGCCGCATTGTGCGGAATGGCATCATTTACTTCAAACTTGTAAGCCCACCAGTCTGAAAAAGTAGAGGCATAAACGCCGTGCTCTTTCATTTTATCAGCAATCTTATACCCTTCCAAAATGTGGGTGAATGTATTTATAGTAAAACCAAACTGTTCTGCTACTCGCATCAACATTGTTATTTCGGATTGCACATATGAATGACATGTTATAAAACGTTTTTTATTCATTATTTCTAACAATGTTTCCATTTCCAAATCTGTTCGCACTTTAGATGGATTAGACATTTTTGCTTTTTCATAATCTTTTGCTCTAGTAAAATGATCAACAAAACATTGCTCAACTCCCAAACGAGTCTGTGGAAAACGAATAGTACCTCCACTTCCCCAATTTGAATGTTTTACATTTTCCCCTAATGCAAACTTGATAAAACCATCCGCATTTTCAAATTTCATTTCTTCAGGTGTTGCTCCCCATCTAAATTTAATAATAGCTGACTGTCCTCCAATCGGATTGGCTGATCCATGTAAAAGCTGAGCAGTTGTTACACCACCTGCCAATTGTCTGTAAATATTAATGTCCTCACTATTGACAACATCTCCAATGCTAACTTCTGCACTACTCGCCTGAGTCCATTCATTTACCCCTCTTTCAATCGCAATATGAGAATGCTCATCTATTATTCCTGATGTTAAATGTTTGTTTTCTCCTTCAATAACTTTCGCGCCTCCGGCTGCCAAATCTTTTCCTACTTTTGCTATTCTACCATCACGAATCAATACATCTGCATTTTCTAAAATTCCATCATCCGTATTCGTCCAAACAGTAACATTTTTAAATAAGACCGCTTCTTGCTCTAATTTTTCTTTCCATCCATATGGTAAAAATGGATAAGTTAACTCAGATAACTTTTCGACTTTCTCTTCGTCTTTCTTTTCTTCCTCTTTTTTCTTTTTGTCTAATGGTTGTTTGTTTTTTACCTGCCAATCTATCCACTTTCCATCTGCGTCTTGTCCTCTTCCTTTCCAATTTCCCTCCTTGTCAATCGTTCCACTCAATCTCAAAGCTCCTTTTGAATCTTTCGGAGTGAAACTCAAACTAATCACATTATCTTTAATTGTAGATTTAACTTTGATCTTTGTGGTATCGTCCACCAAAATATTCATTTTGGGCTTGGATGGCTTTCCGTCAATTTCTAATTTGTAGATAGTTCTATTTCCAGCAAAAGTAAGATCATAAACTCCCTTAAGATCTCTGGTATTTTGTCTATTGATAACATAAGGTTCCCCTTGAATCCAATTTTCTAAAATAGCTCCATCATCGAAAATATTTCCAGAAGAAATTAAAAAGTTTGCACACCTTCCTTCGTTTAAAGATCCAACCAAATCATCAACGCCCAATATCTTCGCTGGCATAGCTGTCAATGCTCCCAAAACAACCTCTTCACTCAATCCTTTCTCTATAGCAATCTTTAAGTTTTCAAAAAGTTTTTTGGGCTCCTTCAAACCTTTACCTGTCAAAGCAAAATCAATATTGGCTTCTGATAATTTTTGAAGATTGTAAGGAGCCAATTCCCAATGCTTCATTGTAGCTAATCCAATATAATGAGCATCAATTGGATCTTCCACATCATAAGCATCTGGCAAACTAAAAGGAACAATCAATTTTGCTCCTGTTCGTTTTATGTCATCTAGTCTTTTGTATTCATCCCCATTACCAACAATTATATATTGAACATTGTACTCATCTCCAACTTTGTCAGCCCTAAGAATGTCTTTCCAAGAACCTTCTGCCAAAAATACTGAAGGGTACTCCTGTAATTCATTCCAAGCCTGGTAAGAAATATTTAATTCCGATTTTTTTCCTTCTTTTTCATACCATTCTCCATCCAAATAAGTCTGTCTCAACAAGGCTATTGAGCCCATTAAAGCAGAAGGATAACCTTGCTTACTAACGCCCTTTTTGAAAGAATAAAAACCAGAAACCTTATCTTTTAAAATAGATTCGTTTTCACTCTTTTTGCCAAGACTAACTAAAGCTCCACTGCCTCTCGCAATACCATCGTTTTGATGAGAAACAACAGAACCGTAGCCAAGTTCTCTATATTTCCCAGCACGCTTATCATCTACATTGAATAAAATATGCGCCTCAATTTCTGGTTTAATAGCTTCATTCCAATGATAGGCGCCTTTCTTATCAGAAATTTGTTGAATGCCATCTTTTCTTCCTTCACCTAAAGGCTTTACTTCAGGCAATCCATAATTTGAAATTGTTTCTACAAATGACGGATATATTGTTTTTCCTTTACAGTCCACTTCTACTGCTCCTTTTGGAATGAAAGCAGAAGCAGAAACATTTACAACCTTACCATCTTTAATTATCAAGGTTGCATTATCAATTTTTGTTTTGTAATCCTTATAAATTGTAGCATTAGTAAAAGCATAATGCTTGGACCTTTTATCATTGACTCCGTTTTTAGGAAAGGTGCTCTGTCCAATCAGTGAAAGGGTACAACTGAATAGAATTGAAAGAATAAATATTTTCTTCATAAAGTTTTAGGTTATCAGAACGCTAATATAATAAAATCAAAGCTATAATTGAGCCAAGTTTATATAGTAGAAAAATCTCGATCTGACAATTATTTAAAAAAGAATGTTTGCATACTTTGTTAACTTTGCATCAGATTTATTCGCATACTGAAAAATTTTAATTTGAAAACATTCATTATATCAATAATTATCTCACTTTGTTTTGTAACAAATTTGCTTGGTCAGGATTCACTTATGGAAATTGATACAGCACTAATTGAGCAATTTATTGATTCAAATGAAATAGATAACATCTTAATTGTAAAAGAAGAAAATAACATTCAGCGTCAGCAACAGGACAACCAAATTGAATCTATAAAGTATACTCCAAAAGACATTAATCGAAAATGGTATCAAGATCATACAGCTCTTTTTTACATTTTTTCTTTAATCCTAATTTTGTATGCCTTCATTAGATGGAGATATGAAGAATATTTATTGATTATCAAGCGAAGTATTTTGAATAAAAGAGTATCTCAAATTTATTTTGATGAATTCCAGAATCAGTTTATTATTCCCACAATGTTGCTATATTTTAATACAATTTTAGCCTTTGGTATAACATTTTATTTTTTTTTTAAACAACTCAATTATTTCATAAACCAATCTTTTTGGCAACAACTTGCTTATTGTATTGGTCTATCCATTCTATTTTTTGTTTTAAAGTATGGGATTCAACGTATTATGACATTAATCCTACCCATTACAGAGAACTTAAAATTTTACTTGTTTAATAAATTTCATATTCAAATTTTACTTGGAATACTACTGATACCATTACTTATTTTACTGTCTTTTACCAACTTTATCCCATCAAATTTGTTACTTTGGATAATTGGGCTCGTTATTTGTATTATAACTATCTTTCAATTGTATAGAGGCTTCCAAATAAATATGAAACTAGTTACATTGTATCCGTTTCATTTTTTTCTGTATCTTTGTGCTCTTGAATTAACACCAATTTTAATAATTTATACATTTCACAGAAGCTCATTTATTTAAGCTTAATGGGAAACGAATTTCAAACATAGCTCTTGCGACTGTTTGATTTGAAAATTTATAATTAAGTTGTTTATGGCAGAATTAACCAAAACTGTTAAAACACAGATGAAACCGAGGGAAGTAAAGTCGATACTTATATCTCAACCTGAACCTGTCAATCCGAAAAACCAATATACTGAGTTAGCGGAGAAGTATGGGATTAAAATAGACTTTAGAAAGTTTATTCAGCTAGAGAGTATTAGTGGAAAGGAATTTCGTAAAGCGAAAATTTCCCCTTTGGATTTTAGTGCAATAATCTTTACTAGTAAAACAGCAATTCAGCATTTCTTTAGAATTTGCACTGAGTTGAGAATTACTATGCCACCTGAAACGAAATATTTTTGCTCTTCTGAGGCAGTTGCCTTGTATTTACAAAAATTTATCGAATTTAGAAAAAGGAAAGTATTTTACAAAAAAGATGCTAAGCACACGCTGTTTACTTTATTGGAGAAAAACAAAAGCTCTGAAAGGTTTTTGTATCCTTGTGCTGCTTATCCTTTTGAAGAAGCAAAAAACAATGAGATACCTAATTTCTTAAAAGAAAAAGGGTTTGATTATGCCGAATCTACTATTTACAAAATAGTTTGCAGCGATTTATCAGATTTGGAAGAGATTTTTTATGATATGATTGTTTTCTTTACACCATTAGGCATTCAATCTTTGTTTAAAAATTTCCCAGATTTCAAACAAAATCATACGAGAATTGCAGCTTTTGGACAAACCACCGCAAAAGCTGTGTTAGACCATGATTTAAATCTGGATGTAAAAGCTCCTTCTCCTGAAGCGAAGTCAATGACAGGAGCTATAGATCTATATCTCAAGCAACTCAACAGTTAAAAGAATAAAATAAAAAACCTGTTTAAGCTAAAAGTTTAAACAGGTTTTTTTTATGCAAAAACCTTTCTTAAATAGAAACGTACTCATAAATAACAATAAATCTCATATTAAGTTGGTGACATGTTTCAGGTTTATTATCCAAAAAATGGAAAAGTAGAGTTAATATTCTACAAAAGAAACGTTCTTTACAAATATTAAATCCTTAAGGATTCAGAGCATTTAAATTTGATTTTTTATTAAATTGAATTTTTCAATCCAATAAAAAAAGAAAAAAATAGTTTATTAACTATGAAAAACCTGTTTTACATAGTTGTTTTTCAGTGTTTGACAACATTGTTAATGTCATCTGATTTGCTTGCCCAAAAAACAAGTTTATCAAGTCATTATCTATTAAATCAATCACATTACAATCCAGCTTATGCTGGCATTCCATCAAGTTTAAATTTTGATGGAGTTTTACGTGCCCAATGGATAGGTATTGAAGGGGCTCCTGTTACGCAAAGTATATCTGCCCATGTTCCTGTCCCACTTTTCAATAGCGGGTTTGGAATAAATTTTTCGAATGATGTATTAGGTGCAGGAAGAACAAACGAATTCGGAGTATCTTATTCTTACAGAATAATTCAAAAAGGTTTTGTCTTGTCTTCTGGAATCAGACTTGGAGGAATACTACAAAATATTGATAATTCGCTATTAGTAACTCCAACAGGAAATTATGATAATGATGTAATAAACCATCAAGATGATTTGCTGTCTACAACAAAGTCAAATGCTTTTGCACCAAATCTTAATTTAGGTTTGTATTTCAAGTCAGATAATATAGAAGCTGGCTTAGTATTTGATAGAATATTAAACTTGAAGTATTCCCTTGGAATTGAACAGAGTAGACTCGCTCAGCAACAAAATGAAGTTCATATTTATATGAATTACTTTGTTGAGATTGGATATAATTTTTCATTGCAACCTATGTTAATGCTTAGCACAGATTTTGCAAATATTCAAACTTCTATTGGTACCTTTGCGAGCTATAGAAATTTTTTAGATGCAGGAATTTCTTTAAGAGGATATAATAATAAGACCTTAGATGCGTTAATTGGGTTGTTGAAGTATCGGATAAATGAAAAGTTAGTTGTTGCATATGCTTATGATTATCCCATTTCATCAATTAGAAATGTCAGTACCCAAACACACGAACTAAGTATTTTATATCGAATATCGAATTTTTTGAAAACCAATAAAAAGAAAATAATTTTTAACCCACGATTTATGTAGCATTGTCAGTCAATGTGTTGGTTATAATTTTTTTTTCATTTAGCTTTACACGCCTTTTAAAAAAGTAGCGGAAATGTACAAAAGAAATAATTCTAGAAATCTAATTTTGGCACTTGTAGCCTTTGTTTTTGTGACAGCATTTTACAGCTGTTCAAGTAATGTAATGGAAGGGCAACTCACTGGAGTTGAACGTGACCAAGAATGGAATGGAATAAATCCATTTGGTATGTCATACATTCCTTCTGGTACCTTCATGATGGGACAATCTGATCAGGACATTAACTTTACTTTGACTCAACAAAATCGAAGTGTGTCAGTCCAGGGCTTTTACATGGACAATACTGAAATTACTAATTCAGAGTACCGTCAATTCTCTAATTGGGTAAGAGATTCAATTGCTTTAACTGCTTTGGATCAATTCATTGAAGACGAAAGTGGAAATACCAGCTTAGACTGGGATTACCCTATTGATTGGATGGATGGTTCTGAAGATGCAGACGCATTGCAAGATTTGTTCTACCAAGGAGATGATATGCTTTTTGGAAAAAAAGAGTTGAATCCTGAAAAAATAAAATACAAGTACAGAAAATTCGATATGAAAGCACAGTCTTCAACTCGTTTTGATAGATCAGTGCCTAGAAGTCAGTACATCACAGAATATGAAACTGAAATTTTACCTGATAACCTTTGTTGGGTAGCTGATTTCTCTTACTCATACAATGAGCCAATGGCTCGTCAATATTTTGATCACCCTGCATTTGATGATTATCCAGTTGTTGGTGTTACTTGGCATCAAGCAGAAGGTTTCTGCGCTTGGAGAACATTACTATGGAACAGTCAGGCTGCGATGATGGAAGAGCAAGAAGTTGAAAACTTCCGTCTTCCAACAGAGCAAGAATGGGAATATGCTGCAAGAGGTGGTTTAAATGGAGCTCCATATCCTTGGGGTGGACCTTACATCAGAAACCGTCAAGGTTGTTTATTGGCTAACTTCAAACCAGGTCGTGGTAACTATCCTGAAGATGGTGGATACTACACTGTTAAAGTTGCATCTTATCATCCTAATGATTATGGATTATATGATATGTCAGGAAATGTTTCAGAATGGACATCAACAGCTTACTTTGAAGAAGGTTACAGATTCAATCACGATATGAACTCTGAAATTCCTTACAAATTTGGTCCTAACCCTGATGTTGATATTACACAAACAAGAGTTTCTATTAGAGGAGGTTCTTGGAAAGATATTGGATATTACCTTCAAACAGGTACAAGACACTGGGAATATGCAGACACTTCTAAATCATACATTGGTTTTAGATGCGCATTGACTTTCTTAGGTCGTTCAATGTCTGATTTTAGCAATTAATACATTTATGATATAAGATTTTCGCACAAGACACGTTAAAACATGGCTTGAACGGTATAATTGTATCATTTTCAATGCATAAATAATTAATTAATAATATAATAAATTTTAAAAACTATGTTTTGGGAATCTGGATGGTTCAAATATCTGAAGAACCTTTTAATCGGTCTTGGTGCTGCTTTCATTATCATTGGAGCACTATTTAAAATTCTTCACTGGCCTTATGCTAATGAAATTCTTACCTATGCAATGATTGGTGAAGCAATCATCTTTGCTATTCAAGGTATTCTTCCTCCTTCAAAGGAGTACAATTGGGAAAAAGTTTATCCTGCATTAATGGATAAAAGTATTAAAGTAAAATCTTTTAAATCAGGGCAATCAGCTAAAGCTGTAAAAGGAGCTTCTGGTCCTTCATTAACTTCAAAATTAGACAACGCTCTTGCTGCTAATCAAATTGATGACAATGTAATCAATAGCTTGGGTGTTCACATCAAAACACTTGGTAGTAATATCGGCAAATTGACATCTGTTACAGATTCAGTTGCTTCTACTGAAGAGTATGCGAAAAATGCCAAAGAAGCTGCTGCTGCTTTGAGTGAAGTTAAAAATGCTTATTCAAATGCCGCTGCTGTAGCTGTTGATTTAGCTGGTGCTACTGAAGGTACTAAAAACTACCACGAGCAAATTAACAGAATTACGCAAAACCTTGCTCAGCTTAACACAGTTTACGAACTGGAATTACAAGATACTAATAACCACTTGAAAGCTTTGAACAAGTTTTATGGCAATCTTACTCAGGCGGTTAATAGCTTGAATGAATCAGTTGCTGATGCAGAAGCTTATAAATCAAATATGGCTACGTTGAACACTAACTTGACACACTTAAATACTGTGTATGGTAGAATGATCAACGCAATGGCTGGAAATAAATAATTGATATTGTTTAACCCTTTAAAATTAGAATTAATCAATGTCAATACCTAAAGAACCCAGGCAGCAGATGATCAATATCATGTATTTGGTATTGATCGCCTTACTAGCCCTAAATGTTTCAAACGAAATCGTAAATGCCTTCAAATTATTGGATGAAGGTATTATAGCTTCAAATAGCTCAATAGATAAAAAAGTAGAAAGTTCCTTTGGACAGTTCCAGGCAGCGGTTGAAAAAAACCCTGATGGACAGTACTTTATGGACAAAGCTCGTACATTAGAATCTCATGCCAATGAGTTTATTGGTCAAGTAGATGCAATGAGAGCAGAATTAGTAGAAAGATCTACAAAAGGAGATCCAAGTCAAATAGATGAAGAAGGATGGCCTAAAAAATTAGATGATCAAGATACTCCTCAAAAGTATATGATCAATGAAGGAAACGCCGATAGATTACAAGAATTAATCCAAGAATACAGAGGAAAGTTTTTAGAGGTTTTTAAGGTTGATAATGATAAAATCAAACCTAACGACAAAGCTTCTTTCGAAGGTTCTCTTTTATTAAAAGTTGGAGAAGTACCTGAAGATTCAAAATCAGGTAAAGACGCCACTTGGGCTAGACACACATTTAATCAAATGCCTTTGGTATCTGCCATTACTATGTTGGACAAGTTTAAGAATGATGCGAAAAACTCAGCAGCGGCTGGAATTGACATTTTGAAAGGCAAGGTTTCTGAAAAAGAAATCATTTATGATGCTTTTGATATTGCAATCGTTCCGAGTGCTTCTAAATTGATTCAGGGCGAAACTTTCACAGCAGAGGCATTTATGACTGCTTCAGCATCTACCTCAAGACCAAGTATCTCTATCAATGGAAAAGGTTATCCTTTGGATGCCAAAGGAAGAGCAAAATTTGAAGCGAAAGCTAGTTCTACAGGAAAAAAATCCATCAAAGTAAATATGTCTTACAAAGATGGATTTGGTAAAGATAAATCAACTTCTAAAACTTTTGAATACGAAGTTGTACCTCCACCAGATCACGTACCAGTAGTTTCTGCAACTAAAATGAATGCATTTTATATTGGATTGGATAATCCAGTTTCTGCATCCATTACAGGTATTGCTGCTGGTCAAACCAATGTTTCTATGGGAGGCGGTGGAACCATTAACAAAACAGGAGCTGGCTCATATAATGTTAGAGTAACAAGCCCTGGAGAAGTAAATGTAAATTTGAGTGGTAAAAATCAATTAGGAGAGACTAAAAGTTTTTCAGTTCCTTTCCGTGCAAAAAGAATTCCTGATCCAGTTTGTATGATTGGTAAATCAAAAGGTGGAATGATGAAATCTGGAGATTTCAAAGCGCAACAAGGTTTACGTGCTGTATTGGAAGATTTCTTATTCGATGCAAAATTTGATGTAAAAGGTTATATGGTAACTTTAGTAGAGCCTGGTCAGGATTTACAAGTAACCAAAAACAATGGTAGTAGATACAATGAAGCCTCTAGCTTGATTCAAAAAGCAAAGCCAGGCTGTTTGTATTACTTTGAAAAGGTTAAAGCAGTTGGTCCGGATGGATCTACTCGTACCATTCCAGGTATAACTATTAAAATTGGATAATATATTAATACCAGATTAAAGTTAATGGTTAACTTTGATCTGGTATTTTAAACTTACAAGTATCATTTAAATCTTAATTAATACTTGACGAATACTTTTTTTTAAAAAAACATCGTTCAACAATTAACAACAGAAAATAAAAATTTAAATCACGATGAAACAGTTCAGTAAATTTGCCTTCTTCTTTTTATGCTGCTTTGCACTATGTGCAAATATTTCAGCACAAGAGAGCAATGAATCTAATGATCCAACCGAAAGTAACAATGATCGTTCAGGTCTTGACTTTGGTATTGAATTTCCAGAAGCATTGGTACAAGATGGCGCTTATGAAAAATTAGCTGAAAAAGAGCGTATAGCACTTCCTTATGATCACATTAGAGAAGCTGATGTTCTTTGGTCTAAAAGACTTTGGAGAGTGATTGATACAAGAGAAAAAATGAATCTTCCTTTTATCAATGCACAACAACCTTTCATCAGTGTACTTTTAAAAATTATTCAAGACAACCCTGATGTAAGAATCTTTGATCAAGATAACTTCTACAATGAAGCTTACGCAAATGCTATTAGAGAGCGTTTGTCTAGTGTAGATACCAGCCAGGTTTATGATTATGAGCTAGATGACTATGTAGAAAAAGTTACTTACAATGAATTTGATCCATCTACATTTACAAAATTTAGATTGAAAGAAGATTGGTTGTTTGATGAAGAAACTTCAATGATGGTTTGTAGAATCATCGGTTTAGCTCCGATTAGAGATGTATACAATGAAGATGGTTCTTTCCGTGGTCAAGAGGCATTGTTCTGGGTTTATTATCCTGAAATCAGAGAACATTTAGCAAAAGCTGAAGCTACTAACCCTTACAATGATGCAATAAAAATGAGTTGGCATAAAGTATTCGAAGATCGTTACTTTAGCAGCTACATTATGAAAGAATCTAATCCTCGTGATCGAAGAATCAATGATTACGCAACTGGAAGGGATGCCTTGAAAGAAGGCGAAAGAATCAACGAAACGATTCTGAACCAAGAAGTGGATCTCTGGTCCTACTAAAATAAAAAATATTAATCCGAAAATAATTAGAAAGGTCAGCTCAGCAATGAGTTGACCTTTTTTTATTTGTTTTTTACTACAATATTTCCGTCTGATTGGCAGCTTTCTGGGCTGGTATGTAAGATGCCGCAACGGTAATTAAAATGATTACAATCAGTGTTGCTACAAAATCCATTGCTTGCATTTTTACTGGATAGGCATCTATCAAAAGAGAATTGCCATAGAGCGGAATGACTTTAAACTTTTGTTGGATAAAACAAAATATAAATGCCAGGATCAAACCAATCAATCCACCCAAAAAAGAAAGTAAAAAGCCTTCATACAAAAAGATATTTCTGATCAATGATTTGTCTGCACCCATTGATTTCAAAATAGAAATATCTTTTGTTTTTTCGATCACCAACATCGACAATGATCCAACAATGTTGAAAGAGGCAACAATCAAAATCAATGTCAAAATAAGAAAGACAACCAACTTTTCTGTTTTCATTACCTTGTACAAATTCGCATCTTGTTGAAAACGGTTTTTCACACTGAAACCTGCCCCTAGTATTTTTTCTATTTTACTTTGCACCGCAGAATGATCTGCGTCGGGAGTAAAGCCTATTTCCAGCTGACTAACTTCTCCGTCGCTGTATTGAAACATTTCTTGGAACAATTCAAGCGTAACAAAAATGTATTCACGATCAAATTCTTCTTGGATTGAAAAAGTTCCTACAGGATTGACCAGTTCGGTATTAAAAGCATTTTCGGGGTTTATAGTAAATTTACTTTTTCTTTTGGGAAGATATATTTTTAATTTTTCAAAAGAATCATACAGATCAACCCGCAAGGCTCTTTCCACGCCATAGCCCAAAACAGCATTTGACTTTACAACATCAAAGTCTCCCCGAATCATTGCGGTATCAGAAATGGTATTTATTTTAATAAAATTTTCGTCTATTGCTTTTACTCTGCATTGATGGTATTTTTCATCGTATTGGAGCAAAGCAAAATCCTCTAAAACTTTAGAAACACCCGTAACACCCTCTAAGGAGGTAATTTCAGCCAATTGCGCCTCAGTTGGCACAAAGACCTTGCCTTCTGCTGGAACAACCTTCAAATCGGGGTTAAATGTGTTGTAGAGGGAAGTAACCAATCCTTCAAAGCCATTGAAAACACTTAAAACCAAAATCAACGCAAGTGTACCAAAGCACATTCCTATTGCCGAAATCAATGAAATGATGTTTATGGCATTGGTAGATTTTTTAGCGAATAAATACCGCCTTGCTATATTAAATGGTAAGTTCAAATTGATTAAAATTTTAGTATTTGCAAGTTATACAAATTTGAAACAAATCAGTTTCTTTTGTCCTGTCAAAAATTCAATGTCATTTTTTTCACCAACCTTTTCTGATTTGCTCCTATTACCTGAATTAGATAATTGCCTTTTGGCAAATGCGCAATTGGAATATTTTGCGCTCCACTTGCTTCTGTTTCTAAAACAAGTTTTCCAGTATAATCGAAGAGTTGGATTTTTAGCTTCTGTTCAAAATCGTTTGGTTTGATATTTATTTGATTTTGGTTCAATTCTACCTCTACTTCTAATGGTAAAGTTTCTAAAATGGCTGTTGAAGTATCAACCATCATTGTATCAATGGATTCATCGACCCACTCTATCGAAAAAACCTGATCCGTTACTTGTTGGTTTTCCACCATTCCACCCGCAATGATGAATTTGTTTTTGGTAATTTCTGCCACGCCTCTCAAATCCATCACCAAAGGAATATCGCCAAAGCTTTCTGTCAATTCACCTGTTTGGGTATCTAAAGTCAAAATTCTGTCAGTTGCTGCAACGCCTCCTGTTCCATTGTAGGCAATGCCATCATAATTATAGGCAGTCTGACCGCCTCCCAGCCAATGAATTTTATGATCAATGGCAAAGCAAGCCATTCGGTAACCCAAAGCCAATGAATCTTCAACAATACTCCACTCTATTTCAGCGGGATTTTCAGGATTGATAACCCCTTTCCTCAAAAACGGTACAAGTCTGAAAGGTTCGACATTGTCTGTTGTAAAATATGCTGCGCCTCCAGCATAGTATATGGTATCTTCCACAATTGCCCCTGAGCCTCCAAATACTTTGTAGCTTGTTTCATTGGGAACGGGTGTTCCTGTCAACCATTCATTTGTGTAGGTATCATAAATTTGGGTATTGACAACATTGTTTGAGTTGCTCCAGCCTGTTACAACGTAGATTAGGCTATCTCGCCATACTGCTTGGATGTGATCGTCTATTGCTTTGGGAATGTTTTCTTTGGTGTATTCTTCTGTTTCAGGATCGTAAATCAGCAATTTGCTTGAGGACAATTCATTGCCAGATGAAAAAACAGAATATCCGCCAATAAAGTAAATTTTGTTATTGATTGTATTTGCTCCTGCGGCAATGACTGTTCTATCAAGTGGTAAATCGGGGATGGTATCCCAAACGCCTGTTTCGGTATTGAACTTAAAGCTTTTATTACTTATTCCAGCGTAAATTTTTGAAGTATCTATCCCTCCAAATGAAAAAACATGTGGAACTTCATTGATGGTTGCTGCTGTTACAGAATTGTTGCTTATTGGCATTGGCATAGGTGGCAACAATTTATGGCTCCAATATTGCTGTGAATAGGTGACTAAGGACCAACAAAGTAACGTCAAAACAAAGTACGCTTTGGATATTTTCATATTATGAAGTTTGCGGTAAAATTAATGAAAATAATTTTCTACGGAATTTAGTGAAGTGATGACTTACAAGAATCAGTCCAAAGAATTCAAAACATTGATAAGTGATTGATTTACAATTTTTTGAAAAATAAAAAGTAATTTAGTGAAGTGATGACTTACAAAAAGCAAACCAAAAAAAGTCATACCCGTTTTAATACATACTGTTTTTTTGCAATATAAACTAAATATTACTATGACACAGGTTAAAAATACCCAGTATTCTGAAATTGAAGATATTAACTCAATTGAATATTTGGAGAAAAAAAAGATGGCACTTTACAAAGTAATGGCGGTTTCGGGTGGTATTGATTTGATGATGACAGTGCCAGAGACGTTTACAATGTTTCAAACGCTTGGTGGTTCTATTATTGTTGAAGAAATTATTGAATATTTCATTAGTCAGACCATTGCAAAATACGGTATTGATACAGATGTGAAAATGGCAGATCGTATTGCTGGTTTTATCCCGATTCCTGGCGTTACGGGTTTGAATATTCGTTGTTTTAAGGAATTGAGAAAAATTAATAAGCGGATTGAGAAATTGAAGAGGGAGTAGGGCTAGAGTTGCAAAGCATTGCGACTCTACGAGCCGCAAAGCATTGCGGCTATACAAATATGGAAAAAACCGTTATTTTTGGGGATAATATAACCTAACAACTACAACGAAATGACACTACTTCGCCCTCTAACAATTGTTTTTCTGTCTATTGCATTGGTTTTTACTGCTTGTGATCAGGTTGGAGAAACAACAAATGCTATTCAAAAAGAACAAAAAGAGAATCCTCATTACGTTTGCGATTTTATTTCTACTAAAATTCATTCTGTAGGATTTTTAATGAAAATAAACAGTCCTAATCCTGAGCAGATAAAGACACAAACGATTGATACTTATGCCTCCAATGATAACAAGTTGTTGTGGCAATCTGAGAATAGCAATAAACATTCTTCGCAAATTCCTGTATTGATAAAAGCCCTTAAAAACTCGGAATCTAAAGGCATCAACCCTGATGCTTTCCCTATCGCTATGATTGATACATTATTCAATCAAATTTATTCACAAAAAAAGTTCAAAGACGAACAGCTTATATTGAGTAAAATCGATTTGGATTTAATGTTGACTTCTTCTGCTTTGTCTTATATAAATGGTCAAAAGGCAGGGAATAGCTTTAAGCATGGCTGGGATTATCCCGAAAAGAAAGTTAGTGCTTCTGGTGTTTCTCTTGCGGAGGCTGTGAAAAATAATAATTTCGAAAATGCACTCTCTAAAACTGTAGATGCTACTCCTTCACGGTTTATAGGTTATCAGGCATTGAACAAAAAATTGGCTGATTACCGATCTGCTCAAAATGCTGGTGGATTGCCAAAGGCTACGGGTAAAGGCTTGAAAAAAGGGGAAGCCAATGAGGCTTCTACCAACTTGGCAAAACACCTCTCTTTAACAGGTGATTACAAAAGCAAAGTTACTGGTCAGGTGGCTTTCGATGAAAAGTTAGAACTGGCAGTTAAGAGTTTTCAAGAACGCTATGAGTTAGAAGCAACTGGCAAGCCCAATAAAAAAATGTTGGAAAAACTCAATACTCCATTATCAGAAATTATTCCTAAAATAGAATTGAATTTAGAACGTATGCGTTGGCTTCCTAATGAGTTGGGACCAAAATATGTATTTGTAAATGTGCCTCAGTTTTGGGTGAGTGTTGTTGAGGGAGATAAGGAGGTTTTGGGTACTCGTTCGATTGTGGGAGATGTGAAAAAGAAAACACCTATTTTCACGGTTCCTATGACGCATTTGGTTTTCAGTCCGATTTGGAATTTGCCTCAGAGCATTGCTCGTGCTGAAGTTTTGGAGTGGTTGAATATCAATCCTGGATTGCTTTATGTTGGGGATGTAATGTGTTATTACAAGGGGGAGCGTATCAAAGACCCGTATAGTGTTGATTGGGAAAAGGCAAAAAAGAATTGGAAAGATTATAGTTTTAAACAAAAGCCTACAAAGCAAAATAGTTTGGGAGATGTGAAATTTATGTTCCCAAACAAATACGCTGTTTACCTTCACGATACGCCTGATAAAAAATATTTTTACAATAGTTTCAGATCAATGAGCTCGGGCTGTGTGCGTGTTCAAAAGCCTGCTGAAATGGCTAAAATTTTGTTGAATGATCCTGATTGGAATATTGATCGAATCAAGTCGGCTATGGGTCGCTCTAGCGAGAGAAGGGTTAATTTAGACAAAGACATTCCTGTTTATATTTATTATCTGACTGCTAAGGTGGATGATCAAGGACGTTTTTATATGTGGAATGATTTGTATGGTCACGATAAGAAGCAGTTGGCAAAGCTGAAAGGATAAAGTTTTGTTATTATTCTCATTTAATTGAACCAGAACGGTCGTTTTTAGCGTTAACCAACTAAACAATATTCCTGAATTGATCGCAAAATATTTAATTCTCTTTTCGCTCCCTGTCATCGGAGCGGTTATTGGTTGGTTTACCAATTTTTTAGCTGTTAAAATGCTTTTTCATCCTAAGGAACCTAAAAAAATATTGGGGCTGTGGACGATACAGGGTGTTTTTCCAAAGCGTCAAAAAGACTTAGCTGTAAAGCTTGGTAAGATGGTAGCCAATGAGCTTTTTTCAACGGATGAGTTGAAGGAGCGATTGACTAGTCCTAATCAGATTGACCTGATTACGAAGACGGCTGACCAAAAAATTACGGGTTACCTCAATGAAAGGCTTCCCGAAAAATATCCCATTATTAATTTTTTCTTGACCAGTGAAATGAAAACTGGTATTAAAGAGGAAGTGATGCTCGAAATCGACGATATGGCTCCCAAAATGATTGGTCGCTATGTGAATGGTTTGGATGAGCATCTGGATATTGAAGCGATTGTCTCTGAAAAAGTAAACGGTTTTTCGACGGAGCGTTTGGAGGAATTATTGATGAGTATCCTCAAAAAAGAATTGGGCTTCATTGAAAAAATCGGTTTTGTAATTGGTTTTCTGGTAGGTGTTATTCAAATGGTGATGATGATTATTCAGATGAATTTGATTGCTTAGAACAATGCTTTAATGATTCAATTTGATTAATGATTCAATATAATGCGAGAATGCGTCAATCAATGTTGTTTAGTTAAGGATAAAATCGTTTCTTATAAATAACATTTGTTCG
>JAHDGP010000366.1 GCA_020627525.1 Bacteroidota bacterium | reverse complement strand
ATAGGTCGCACTCTCTAGAATAGGTCGCACTCTCTAGAATAGGTCGCACCCTCTAGAATAGGTCTCGCACCCTCTAGAATAGGTCTCGACCTACCAAAAAAGCCGTAAGGGTAGGCCTTGCGCCTACCCCAAAAAAAGAAAAAAATGAAAAAAACACTACCAATAATATACAGTATCATACTACTCCTAATGATCGCATGTCAAGGAGAAACAAAGCAAGCCCCAAAAGCAGAAGCGACGGAAGTAGAAGAAGTAAACATCTTAGAAGATCTATCCACCAAAATAGAAAAAGATACTACTGATGGCTCCCTATACTATCAAAGAGCGAATGCATATCTCAATGAAAAAGATGTATCAAGCGCAGCAGATGACATACTGAAAGCAATGGAGCTGGAACCCAAAAACGGCAAATACTACCAATTGGCATCTGAAATTTTACTAAAAATAAATGACAGCGAGTCTGCCATAAATATGTTGCGAAGAGGATTGAACATTCAACCCTTCAATATACCGATGAGGTTGGAAATAGCAAAACTTTACTTGATTACCAAAGACTACAAAAGTTGTGAAAAGAACCTCAATACAGTTTTAAACTTTGATGATGTTAATGCAGAAGCATATTTTTACAAAGGAATGTTGCACAAAGAGCAAAACGAGCCTGAAGAAATGATAGAAGATTTTAAACAAGCAGTTCAATTTGACCCAGATAATTTGGAATCGCATATGCAACTAGGATTGCATTATGCTTCACAAAAGAATCCACTGGCTGTTGCGCATTTCGACAATGTAATTAGAATTGATGACACGAGCTTGGAAGCCTATTATGGAAAAGCCTTATTTTACCAATCAAATGATGATTATGCAACGGCAAAGAAAATTTACAAACAGATAAATGCTAAATTCCCACCATACTACAATTCATTTTATAATATTGGATGGATGCTGTTCCAGGAAGATTCAACAGAATTAGCCCAAAAACATTTCAATATGTCCGTAAAGGCAGCACCTTCATTTGCAAATGGGTACCACATGCGAGGACTTTGTGAGGAGGTGCTTGGAAACATTGAAAAAGCCATTGCTGATTATGAGCAATGTTTGATATTCAATGATAAACATGAAAAAGCACTGGACGGATTGAAGAGGTTGAAGAAGTGATGTTTAGGTGAATTTATCAAATCAACCAAAGAACTGGGGACTGGCAAAGTCAATGATGATGAATATGATTGGTTTAGGATTGGATATAAATAATGAAGACGAGGTTGATGGTTTTTTAGAAAATTATAATAGAAACCTTTTACAAGATTTAGATTTGAATGAAAATGCGCCACGTTTAGTAACAGATGATCCATTCAAACATCTTGGAAGAAATGAAAAGATAACAGTAAAATATACAGACGGAAAAATATACAGACGGAAAAATATTGACAGAAGTTAAATTTAAAAAAGTTGAAAATGATCTGAAGAATGGTACATGTGAAATAATTACTGATTAAAAGCAGGGATTTCATTAATGAATCGTATTTTCGCACGTTAATGAATGAGTCATATTGAACTCGTTAGACAAATTTTGCGTAATAGCACAAGTAAATTAAAGAATAGAGACCGAGGTAAAAAACCTTTGATATTATTCTGTAGTATATTTTAAATAAAAATTAATTAGAAGCAATGGTTAAGATTACTTTTCCTGATGGCAATGTTCGTGAATACGAAGAAGGTGTATCAGGTATGGAAGTTGCTAAATCCATCAGTCATGGATTGGCAAAAAATGTATTATCGGCAACAATAAATGGAGAGGTTTGGGATGCTTTGCGTCCGATTACCACCGATAGCACCATTGCTTTAAATACATGGGATACAAAAGAAGGGAAAGCTACATTTTGGCATTCATCTGCTCACTTGATGGCTGAAGCATTGGAAGCTTTGTATCCTGGTGTGAAACTGGGAATAGGTCCTGCCATTGATACTGGCTTTTATTACGATGTTGATTTTGGTGAAGGATCTATTGTGGAGGCTGATTTGGAGAAGATTGAGAAGAAAATGATTGAATTGGCTCGTCAAAAAAATCCATTCAACAGAAAAGAAGTTTCCAAAGCAGACGCACTTGCCTATTTTAAAGAAAAAGGAGATCCTTACAAAGTAGAATTGTTGGAAGATTTAGAAGATGGTACCATTACTTTCTATGAACAGGGAAATTTTGTTGATTTGTGTCGTGGTCCACATTTACCATCCACAGAAAAAATTAAAGCGGTTAAATTGTTGACCATTGCTGGTGCTTACTGGCGAGGCAATGAAAAAAACAAACAATTAACTCGTATTTATGGAGTTAGTTTTCCGAAAGCTGCTAAATTAGAAGAACATTTAAACCTATTAGAAGAAGCAAAAAAAAGAGACCATAGAAAAATTGGTAAGCAATTGGGTTTGTTTACTTTTTCTGAAAAAGTAGGTTCAGGATTGCCTTTGTGGATGCCTAAAGGCACAAAATTGAGACAGACTTTGCAAGACTTTTTGCAAAATGAGCAAGTAAAGGCAGGATATGAGATGGTAATGACACCACACATCGGAAATGTAAATCTTTACAAAACTTCTGGTCATTACGAAAAATATGGCGAGGATTCATTCCAAACGATTTCTACTCCCAAAGAAGGAGAAGAATATATGTTGAAGCCGATGAATTGTCCTCATCACTGTGAAATTTATAATGCTTCGCAATGGTCATATAGAGATTTGCCTAAAAGAATTGCAGAATTTGGAACTGTTTACCGTTATGAACAAAGCGGTGAGTTGAATGGATTATTGAGAGTGAGAAGCTTTACGCAAGACGATGCACATATTTTCTGTACGGCTGATCAAGTAAAAGCTGAATTTTTGGCAGTTATTGACTTGGTAATTTTAGTGTTTACCAAGTTGGGCTTTGATGAGTTTACAGCTCAGGTATCTTTAAGATCGAAAGAAGATAGAGAAAAGTACATAGGAACGGAAGAAAATTGGGAGAAAGCTGAAAATGCAATTATTGAAGCGGCAGCAGAAAAAGGATTGAAAACCATAGTAGAATATGGTGAGGCTGCGTTTTATGGTCCTAAGTTAGATTTCATGGTAAAAGATGCATTGGGTAGAAGTTGGCAGTTGGGCACCATTCAAGTTGATTATAGTTTGCCAGAGCGATTTAAGCTAGAATATATTGGTGCTGATAATGAAAAACACCGTCCTGTGATGATTCACCGTGCGCCATTTGGTTCATTTGAAAGATTTGTTGCGGTGTTGATAGAAAACTGTGCAGGTAATTTCCCGCTTTGGTTGGCTCCAACACAGGTTTTTGTGCTACCAATCAGTGATAAATTCAATGATTATGCGCAAGAAGTTTTACAAAATCTAAAAAATAACGATATTCGTGTAGAGATCGATTTACGACAAGAGAAAATTGGTCGTAAAATTCGAGATGCTGAGGTTGCCAAAGTTCCTTACATGGTTATTATTGGAGAGAAAGAGCAAGATGGCAAATTGGTGGCAGTAAGAAAACATGGAGAAGGAGACAAAGGACAAGCTTCTTTGGAAGAATTTACAGCATTATTGCAAAAAGAATTATAATTTGTGTGAAAAATTTATGTTATTTAGTGATAATTTGAATTTTTAGCCATATTTATAGCATTTTTTGTATAAAATTTAATTTATATTAAACCAATTATATGTTTCATCGTTTGTTAACGGTGTATTTACTTTGAAACACTGTAACAACACAATTATTAACAAAATAAAAATCTATTGAGAAAAAGAAGACCAATTAAAAAACCACCTAAACCGCAGTTTAGAATTAACAGGCTTATTAGAGTACCCGAAGTTCGATTGGTGGGTGAGAACATTGAACCAGGTGTTTACAAAACTGACGATGCGGTAAGAAAAGCAGAAGAAATGGAGCTTGATTTAGTAGAAATTTCTCCTAATGCAAAACCACCTGTTTGTAGAATAACAGATTTCAAAAAATTCCTTTATGAGAAAAAGAAGAAGGAAAAAGAAATGAAATCTAAACAGGTTAAAACGGTTGTCAAAGAAATTCGATTTACCCCGAACACTGATGATCATGATTTTGATTTTAAATCAAGGCACGCCGAAAGATTCCTCAAAGAAGGAAACAAAGTGAAAGCTTATGTGCAATTCAAGGGTAGGGCAATTCTCTTTAAAGAAAGAGGCGAGTTGCTTTTATTGAAATTTGCCGAGCGTTTAAGTGAATTTGGTTCGCCTGAACAAATGCCGAAATTAGAAGGTAAACGGATGTTTATTTTCCTTTCGCCAAAAGTAAAGAAGAAATAATGTACAATAAAAAAGGCTGTCGTAAAACGACAGCCTTTTTTATTTGTATTTTTCTATTTGTACCACTTTCAATAAAGAATGTCGTATGTAAATTCAAAAATTAAATTTTCAATATCAAGCG
>JAHDGP010000017.1 GCA_020627525.1 Bacteroidota bacterium | reverse complement strand
TGTCAGCCCTTCAGGCTTTTTAGAGATCTATTACTTAACTAAACAACATTGATGCGTGAATGTATTCAATGCTTTAATGATAAAATGTGATTAATGTTATAATGCGAGAATGTGTGAATGCGTGAATGTGTGAATGCGTGAATGTGTGAATGCGTGAATGCGTGAATATATTCAATGCTTTAATGATAAAATGTGATTAATGTTATGATGTGAGAATGTAGTTAATGCTTTAATGATAAAATGTGATTAATGTTTTTAATGCAAGAATACTTTAATCAATGTTGTTTAGTTAAGAAATAAAAAGTTTTGTTTCTAAAGCCTGAAGGGCTGACAATATTATGGTATTTAATATATTGATATTTATACAAACTCCGAAGGAGTGGCATTATCATTCATCCATCCGGATTTTTCGGGTTCAATAAAAAAAGATCAAATGTTATTTGTAAAAATAATCTTTCGTCTTAACTATATAAATAGTATTGATGCTTGAATTCGGGAATATTTTTAATGCTTTAATGATGTAATATAAAAAACTCCGAAGCTGATCTTTTAAACCCTTAAAACAAATTTACTTGAAAGATACAATTGACAAATGGGTTGAGCTTGAGCTTTCTAAATGCCCACTACTTATAATTGATAGAATTGGTGTAAATGCTACCAAAAAATTAATCACAGAAAATGTTGAAACCAATATAAGTTATTGTAATGATGATGAATTTGCGAAGAAAAACTTTGATTATTGTAAAATTAAAGGGAGTACTTTTGAGGATTACAAATATAGAAGTTTAAAAACTCCATTAGGTGAACTCATTTCATCAATAAGATTTTTAGGAGGTGATTTAAATAAGCCCTCAGTTTTGATGGTTCACAAAGATTTTGAATTAGAGTCAGTTGAGGATATCAAATTTATGTGTCAATTCTTATCTAAAGAATATTCGATTTTTCACCCTAAGAGAATTAGTTGGTATAGTTCAAAACTAGAAACGGAATTGATTGAATCAAATGATTTTATCTCAGGAGATATGGTTTACATTGCAGAGTTTTTAGATTACCTAAAACAAAAACCCCTTCCTAAAAATTCTGATAAAATTCACTTAAAAAAAGCCACTTCATTGAGTTGGTATGAGGAATATAAAAACGAAGTAAATAACATTCTTAAGAACTGGTCAGCATTTTCGGAAATGCATCAAATTGAATCCAAAGATACACTCCAAAAATTGATTGAAAAAGAACTGGTTTTTGAAGTAATAATTGCAAATGAATGGGCTGGTATAATTGCAGCTGATACTGGATCAGAATACTTTTTAAACGGATATTTTATTAATGAAGAATTGCTAACAAAACAATTTAGGGGTAAAAAATATGCTCCAGCAGTGCAACGTCATTTATTAGAAAAATTACCACACAATGCTAATGAAATGTTATACGGTACCATCCATTTTCAAAATATTCCCTCAATGAAAACAGCTTTGAGGGTTGGTAGAAAGGCATTGGGGATGTATGTTTTTGCAGATATAATAGGTAGTTAACAAAAATTCCATTTAAATATCATAAATTAATCAGTATATAAGTTTTATTTTGTAAATTATTTATGTTTCTATCAATCAACCATAATTTATGAATCCTGATATAAAAATTTGTGCTGAGATAACCTGTAAAAAACAAGCTCTAAGTTTTTCTCAATTTTGTGGAGAACATTGTGAAAATCAAAAAGTATTAGAACGTCTTAAAAGTATCGTTAAAGAGTTCTCTGGTTTGTATATATCTGATATTGATATAAATGATTTGATAATTGAAGATATTCATTTTGATTCAGCCACGATAACTGGTTGCGATATGGACAATGTTGTTTTTAGTAAATGTAAATTTGACTTTATTGATTTTTCAAATTCACATTTCAAAGAAGTAAAGTTTATAAACTGTCAATTTAATGATTCAGTATGGAAATATATAAGGTTTGAGAATGGAAGTACTTTAGACAATACAAAATTTTCCAGATGTGAATTTATCTCTTGTCATTTTAATGATATGCCAATTCTCAAAAATAGCAAATTTGAATTCGTTGAATTTACATCAAGTACATTTTTTGGCATTGACGATATTGAAAAATTACAATTTGAAAATTGTGATTTTCTTTCAACAAGCATAAGTGAGATAAAAAGCAACTCTCTAACTGTAAACAACTGCTCATTTGAAAATACTCATTTGGAAAATTCTTCGTTCATCAACTCTAATTTTAGTTTTCTTGAAAATGATTTTGGCGAAGGCGAGTTGCCAAAATTATGTGATTTTTCAGGATCAAAAATCAGCAATACTGAACTACCTGCACATTTTCACAAATGGAATAATTGCGAAGAGGAATTAAGTAATTTTTATTTCAGAATAGTATCTGAAATATCAACTGAAAATCACGCCAATCATTTATGGGTGTTAAATGCTTGTGTATTTAGATTGAATGAATTGGGAATAAAAAATGACAGGAACTTTGTTGATGAAATTGTTTCCATTTATAAAAACATCTGGAGCCTTTTTATTGAAGAGCAGGAATATGGAGTCTTAGGGAATATTATTGAGCAGTTTAATGATTTACCACAAGATTTCAAACAATTGGCTCCATTACTTCCTTCTGCAAATCAGAAAAGAATCATCAATCAATCTTCAATTACTATAAAGGTCAAATGTAATGAAGCAAGTATTTCAAATATGGCATTGTTCCAAACTCTTTTATTAGAAATAGAACAATCTTTAGAAAATGAAAAACCATTGTTAATTAAATCAATTAAACAAGGCAGTATAATTCAAACATTGATTGGTGAAGTTGATACCATTGTTAAATTAGCAGGAGGTTTTGCCAGCTGCATCTCATTTATTCTAATTACAGCAAAAGGGGTTCAACATCTGATCAAAGAGCAAATGGATATCCAAATGAAAAAAATTGACTTGGAAAACTACAGGCAACTTAAAGAAACAGAATTTCATCAAAAAAAGTTAGAAATTCAAAAAACTGAATTAGAGCTTCTTAGTAAATCACTGGAAATTTTAGAAAAAATTGCCAAAAATGAAAATGTAGATTTGGAAAAGTTTTTACAAGGGGACCAAGGAAAACAACTAAAAGAAAAAGTCCAAAAGCTAAACGAACATTTTGAAATTGAAAGTATAGAAGTTAAAATAGAAAATTCAGATCATTAATTTCTACTACTAAACTCCTCACATTGAGCATTCTCGCATCAATGTTGTTTTGTTAAGGATAAAAACCGTTTCTTATAAATAATATTTGTCGTTTATTTTTGCAAACAAAACTCCTGAAGATGATGATTGATAATGCCACTCCTTCGGAGTTTTTTATAAAGATCATAACATTATTAGTGCCATTATACTGTCAGCCCTTCAGGCTTTCTAACATAATGTTCTTGTAATTTTCTAAAGAAGCATTCTTGCATTCTAGCATTCCTTCGGAGTTTTTACAAGGATCATAATACTAGTGCCTTTATACTGCTAGCCCTTCAGGTTTTTCAACATAATGTTCTTGTAATTTTCTAAAGAAGCATTCTTGCATTCTCGCACTCCTTCGAAGTTTTTATATGGATCATAATACTAGTGCCTTTATATTGTCAGCCCTTCAGGGTTTTCAACATAATGTTCTTGTAATTATCTAAAGAAGCATTCTTGCATTCTTGCATCAATGCTGTTTAGTTAAGAAATTGAAAGTTTTTTTGAAAAAGCCTGAAGGGCTGACAGTATTATGGTACTTATATTATGATGCACATAAAAACTCCGAAGGAGTGACATTATTATCCATCCTTGTTGGATTTATAGTAATAATAGAAATGAACAAACAATATTTATTCAAAAACTTTTTGCCTTAACTTAACAACATTGATTGAAGCATTGAAGCATTAACAACCTACGAGTTCTTCAATAAAATATTCTTAATGCAATCTACCCAGACTTGACGGTCATTGAGGCTTTCTACAAGTTGAATTTTTTCGCCACCGTGTTCAACAAATTCTTCTTGATATTCTTCGGCAACCTCGTAAATAGTTTCGAGACAATCAGCGACGAAGGCGGGACAGAAGCACAGTATTTTCTTTACGCCTCGTTTTGCCAGCTCTTCCACGACTTCACTAGCATAAGGTTGCATCCAGGGATCTCGTCCTAGTCTTGACTGAAAACAAATGGTGTATTGATTTTTCGATAAACCCAATTGATCAGCAATCGCATAGGCAGTTGCATATGATTGCGAACCGTAGCAATGCTTATTTTTTTCATTCATAGATTGGCAACAGTCTGGAACTGTTTGGCAATAATTGCAACCATTGTCTTTACTTGCCTTTTTCAATTGTCTAATCGGCAAACCGTGGAAGCTAAATAAAATATGGTCGTAATTTTCTATTCCGTGAACGCTTCCTGCATCTGCATAGGCAGCGATCATTTCAGGATTATCAAAATAACTGTTGATAAAAGTAATGTCTGGAATTTCCCACCAGTCGGCCATACTTTTCATTATCAACTGATGAACGGAGCCTGTTGTTGCGGAAGCATATTGCGGGAACAATGGAAAAACAATGATTTTATCAAATTGCTTCTTTTTCATTTTCTCCAAGACGCTCGATAGTCCCAAAGATTGATAACGCATTGCTAAAAAGACTTCATATTCATCTACATCATCGCCTGCTCGGTGGGGATCATTATCGAATGCCAATTGAAGCTTTTTTTGTAACTGTAAACTGTGATGCATCAAAGGTGATCCTGTTATATCAGACCAAATTTCTTTATAGGTCTTTGCTGAATTTCTAGCTCTGAAAGGCGTTATTACACCTTTTACCAATACTTGTCTTGGCAACCAAGGATAGTCGATTACTCGCTCATCTGTCAAAAATTCATTTAAATATTTTCTAACATCTGAAGTTTTGGGGGAATCTGGAGTGCCCAGATTAACTAATAATACGCCAATTTTTTTATTCTTCAACGGGTTACTTTTTTGTCTAATTATATAACAAATAAACTCTAAATTGTTTTAAAACCTTTTCAATTTTTAACCATTTAAACGAAAAAGTATTGTTTTCATTTTGCAGGAAGATACTTAAACAGGTTATTAACTAGAGCATTATACAAATATGAGAAATATTATATTGAATCAAGCATTTTTTTCACTATAGTGAAGTGATGACTTACAAAAAGTCTGCCAACAAACATAATAAATTGATTTACTGGAATTTAAACAATTACTCAAGTGATGAGTTACAAAAATCACTCCAATTACTTAGTTATTCCCAATATTTTTCCCAAATTCCAGATGTTTTTGTGCATAAATCCCCACTTGTTTTTTGAGATTTGCGATTCTTCCCTTTGCCAAAAGTGTAAATTGCTAACAGGATAAAGATAACCGAAATGGTAGGCTGTGTGTCCTTTTCTTTTTCTTCCTATATTATTTAAATCGTATTTGTAAAAGCCTTCTTGTTCCAATACTTTTAACTGAGCTTTTGCTCTGATGGATGCGGCTTGTTCCAAATAATAATTTGTGCTGTCGCTTCCACCAACCAACTTTTGCTTTCTATGATTGATTATTGCATTTAGGGTAAAGAGTTTGTGTTTCGCTCTGAGGTTTGTGACTCGATTGGCGAGTGAGAGTTCGGCAAAAATCACCATATCCATTTCGCTCATTTTAGTATTAAAAAAAGCATCTTCAAATTTTCTTTGCGCTACTTCAGCTTCTTTGATAAAATTTTCTAAAGGAAGTATTGCTTCATTCCTTAATGTATCTAAAACAGCTAGATCAACATTTCTAAACAAATCTTTATATCGCCAACGCGGTCTTGGGTGAAACTCAAAACGAATTGCTTTGGGCACTTCATCGGTCACTGTTTGTGCTACCATGTAGCGCATCAATTCTTGGTTTTTAAAGTATTCTTGCTGGATGGATAAAATTTCTTCAATGGTTTTTGAGATGTTTTTATCAGAAAATATTTTATCGACACAATCAGTTGCATTTATATCATCTTCTCCGTATTTCCAAGACCATCTGGCAATGCTCCAGTCAATGAGCCAATAGCCCCACTCCCATCCCGATGAAAAAGTAATGTGCCCTGGTACTTTCATTTTTTCCATTAATAAAATGTCGTTTAACCGAGCTGTCAAATATGGAAGTAAAAGCATTGGTACGGAATTGTCGAAAGTGACCCAGTATGCGGATTCGGGGAAATACCAAGTTTCTCTTTTCAACTGTTCCTCTTTCAAAAGATCGAACATATGTTTTAAATTCTCATTTTCATAGACAGGGGCTTTCTCTTCATTTATTTCATAAAACATAACCGTATGAATTAAAACACCTCTGTGCTTGTCTAATTTAGGGTCAATATTGATATTTTCTGTTTCATAGCTCAATACTTTTCCTTCCTTTTTTACAACATGCGCTCGCCCCATAATTTTAGCATTGTTTTTCAATGCCCAGTCTGTAATCAGTTGTTGTAATTTCTTTTTCTTTTCGACATTGCCACTGGTAAACTCTGTTGATGAAAATTCAATATTATAGACATCAAACCCAGCCTTTGACAAGTCGTTGAGATTTGTAATAATTTGCTTCTCTTTTGATTTAACGGTAGCTGGAAAATTTTTATAGAGCATAAATGCTTTTTGCTGAATCATATGCAGAGATAAATCCAAGCCCATAATGACCCCTCTTTTGTGCCCATAATCAACCACCTCTTTTATGTAAGGAATCCAGTTTTTAAAATCTACACTATTTAACAAATTAAACTCAAAATAATTTTGCCCATTTCTTGCCAACCAGTCAATGTATTCTTTGATCATATTTTGCCCTTCCGGATAATTATGATCAAGCAAAGCTTCTGTTAATTCGATGGGATGCATTGTGTGTAAATGAAAACCTCTTTTGTTGAATCGTTCCTCAGCCTTCCAAGTCCAAGAATCTTTTAAAGGCCAGGTTTCAAATTCAGGCATAACCGTTTTTCTAGGATGATAAAATGCAAAGCCTAATTGCTCTTGCAACAATCCATACAATCCTGCTGCCACTCCTTCGTAAGAATCCGTTTCCAGTTTCAATTTGATCTGCTTCCCCACTCGCTCAGAATGCCAAGAATAGTTTGCAGAAGGGTAATACATAATAGGAATGCCCTTTTCACTTATCTCATCAACTACTCCATCAAATTTCGGCAAGGTCGGTTTTGGTAGAATGATGTCAACTGGTGCAATCAGCCCTCCAAATGTCACGGAACAATTACAAGATTGTACTAGCAACTTTGAAAAATCTTCGATAGCAAGTTTTGTGACTTCTGCTTGATTGAGTTCATCAGGAATTTGTAGGGAAATTGAATTTATGGCACATAGGCTGTTACTGATTAATATCAATTTTAGAATCAGTGAAATTTTGAGAATTGGCTTTGACAATGCTTTAATTTATAAGTGAACTGTAATTTAGCAAGATCAAAGCAAATATAAAAAAACCGACGATACAAATATGCATCATCGGTTTTTATCGGGATGTCATCCCTTTAAAAAGAGTCGTCATTATACTAACGTTATTTCTAACGCTTTTAGTTCAATTTTTTAATAAAATTTCCCTCCATAAAACCATTCAGTAATATGGCGCCTTTTCAGCGATTAGAATTGTTCCGCTAAATCGTCCTATTTCGTGATAACGGTTTGCCAACTCGTCAACTTTGTGCTTTATATTTTTAACAGAATAGTTTTGAGACTTTGTTTTATTTAACGGAAAACAAATAATCATTGTAAGCAAGAAACATAGGAGGACATTGGAGATTGAGCACTCTTTTATATTCTCAAGTAAATTTTCAAAATACATATTTGCTTAGGGATGTAGCATAAATAAGTGTCCGATTTTGAGCAAAAAGATTTTTTAAAATAAAAGGCGGAAAACGTAGACCTAGCAAGAGCTAAGGCGAGGCTTTCTAACGAATTATTTTGAAAAATATTGAAGATGAAAACGGACAGTTATTAATGTTGCATCCCTTAAGTTTTGATTCTAAGATGAAATGCAAAAATTGTTAAAAAGATACGCTTTTCCGACATTTTATTCTAACTGCTCCCAATGTACTCAAACAATAGTGACAATATTCTAGGAAGTTGTTTTCTATCTCCCTCATCAAAGTATTCATTTATTGCTATTACTTCAAAACCAGCATTTTTAGCTGCATTTGTAAAGTCAGAAACATGGTGATCATTACAAGTTAAAACTTGCAAGCCATTTTCTGTTTCAAATCGAGCTTTCGAACCTGAATATTGTTTAAGTGGATGCAGTTCTCCAATGTAAACATAGCCTCCATTTGTGATTGTATTTGCTGCCTTTTTAAATATACCCTCTAGGTTTTCAATGTGTTCCAATACAAGACTAAACACGATCAAGTCAAATTGTTTTTTTGCGAAAGTCCAATTCTGTAAAATATCAGCCTGATGAAATGTCACTTTTTCGGACTTTACTTTCTCTTTAGCTTTTTGCAGCATTTTTTCAGAGAAATCAATTGCAATTACTTCTTTGCAGTTTTCTACCAACCACTTCGTATTTTTTCCTGTACCACAACCAACTTCCAAGCAATTTTCAAAATTAATTTTCGCCAAAACCTCTCTTAAGGCTAAGCCTTCTAGATCTCTTGTTTTATTGTCATTTGAATCGTATTGTTCTGCCCAGATATTATAGGCTTCATTAATTTTCATTTTGATATTTTTCTTACCATTCTATTTCTGAAAAAGCAATTGTTGAACGTGTTTACTTCGTGTTTCAAGGTCAACACCAATTTTAATCTGATATTCCTTTTCATCTCCATTCATATTAAACATCAAAATTTAACAAGACGACAAAGGCATTACAAATTTATAGCCCACACCTCTAACAGACTGAAAGAAAACGGGATTTTTAGGATCTGTTTCAAAATATTTTCTAAATGCCAAAATGAAGTTATCAATGGTTCTTGTAGATGGATAAACATCGTAGCCCCAAACGGATTGTAGAATTTGTTCTCTTGAAACTACTTCATTTTTACGCTCTACTAAAAGCTTTAAGAGTTTCACTTCTTTTTTGGTCAAATTAACTTCTCCCTTTTGGCAATTTGTTTGGAATGTTACAAAATTGACGGTGTTTGAACCAAAGGTGAATTCTTGTAGTGTATGCTCTTCTTCAGTTCCTTTCAAGCTGTGTTTCACCAAAACTTTAACACGCAACATCAATTCTTCTAAATTAAATGGTTTTGTAAGGTAATCGTCAGCTCCAGTTTTGAGGCCTACTATACGATCTTGGGCAGCATCTTTGGCTGTCAAAAACAAAATAGGGATATGGTTATTTTCCAATCTTATTTGTTCACAAACTTGCAATCCATCCATTTCAGGAAGCATAATATCAAGAATAACCATATTGAATCTTTGCTCTTTGAAATGTTTTACAGCACTCAGTCCGTCTGTTGCACAAACTACTTCATAGCCCTCCATTTCCAAGTTCATTTTTATGGCTTCCATTATGTGTTCTTCATCTTCTACCAATAATATTCTAGAGATCATAGTATAATTTTATTTTGTTAACGGGTATTTCTCCTACTAAGTTGACATTTTTTTGCCACATTTTTGTAATGTTAAAGTCATGAAAGTCTTTTTTGAAGAATGATAATTATCAAAAAATGAAAAACATCATTCAAAATACATTCGATATTTCCCCTAATTCTATGTAAAATAGAAAGTTACAAAGAACAATACTCCTCTGTAAAATTGAACGCTCAATAATAAGGAAAACGCAAGTAAAATTGACTTTAGTACAACTTTGTATTTTTTCTTTGATGGATAATTTTTTTTGATAGAGAAATATAAATAAATCAATAAAAAGAACAGTATCAAAGGCAATGCGTAAGGGTCCTTTAAAAATCTCATCAGATATGGAAGTTTAAATAAACCAGCAATTAATGCGATCAAATACATAACAAACAACATCACAAACAATATCAAATAGGTAAATGTATGCATAGAAAACACAAAATGATCTACAAAGTATTTATCTTTTCTCCAATTGAGCAACATAGTAAAAAATGCAAAAATTGGTATTACTAAAATTATCAGTGTTTTGGCATAGTTGCCTGATACTTTTTGATATTCTTGGGTATACTCTTCTAATGAAACTCCTCTTAAATTTATCTTTTCGCAAACCAAACTTTCAGCATATTCGCTGTAGTTAAATGTATTGAGTTGATGAAATAAGGGTGTATCAAAAACTCCTGAAACTTCAGAAAAAAATAGCAATACGTTGGCTATTAAAAACAATGATAGAGGCTTTGTATATTTTGATCGTGGACCTTCACTATATGCCAAGGATAATACCCCAGGCTTAAAACACAAGGCTCCAATAGACCTCAAAAACTTATTGTCTAAGTTTGTAAAAGCATTCAGAAAATCAGCAAAAATGCTTATTATAGATTTATCTTCTGCCGTTATTCTCTTTTCACCACATTCGGAGCAATAAATTCCTGTTAAAGGTAATTGACAATTTTTACAAACTATGTTTTGTTCCTCGTTCATTTGCTTGTTACAAGTTACAAAATTTTATTTTGTTCAAAAATTTGTTTCTCTAAAATTCCCTTTCTGCCAATTGCCAATATCATTGTCATAAAATTTAGAGAACCTTCTGTCATTAACGCCTCCAGCAAAATTGGTATACAGCTTTTTCTCAGACATATCTGTAATTATTCTAAAAGAAGGACCGAAACTTGTTTGTCGCCCTCCACTTTTATAAATCTGTCCTTGATGGACAGTTGCTCTGCCTCCAGGTAATGGAATTGGTCCTTTGTCAAACCCTAAAAATTTGGGCACCTTTCCTCCCAACATAATGTGACTCAATGTAATTTTGTTTATTTCTCCCCACTCTTTTGGTTCAACTTTTAAAGCTATTTTTATTGCTTTTTGATAAATTGCTTTTCGTGGCTTGCCCAAAAACCAAGCTGATTTTTCAGCTAGTAAAATGGCATCAAAATTTTGATAAAAATCAACAAAAACACCTGTTTCATTTTGCAAAAACTCAACTACACTTTTACCTAAAACATCACCAAATATTTCAGCATACAAACTGCGATACACCATTTCAAACATAAAAGCACCTTTAGAATCAATAGTGTAACAATAATCCCAATTCTTGAGAATGTTTGCGTTTGCTGAATCTGGTAACAATGGTAAAATAATCTCCATCAGTTCTTTTGCTTGAATGGAGTATGTATCGTAAAACATTTTTTTAGAATCGTCAATTTTGTGCTTGTCTATTTCACAAATAAGTTGTTCAATCCTCCTCGCACGAAAATCCCCCATTGGCATATTTATGGGTGTCACTTTTCCGTATTTATTCAAATCATTGTTTGCCGTGACAATATATCCTTCTTTGGGATTGTATATTCTTGGTAAATCTTTTGGATCGTGAAAGCCTTGCCAGTCATTTTCTGAATTCCATCCAATTAAGGGAGTGAAACCGCTTAAATTTTCTTTGCGTTTAGGCATCAAACCAGACATTTGCATTCCTATGTTTCCCTCTAAATCAGCAAATGCCCAACAGTAGGCACCTTCTACTTTTCCAGCTATTTCCATTGCCTCCTTTGAGGTGGTGGTGCTATCCAATTTGAAACCTGCCTTTATGGTCTCTGCACCTGATTCGCTGCCGCTCCATTTTGTACACAGATAGTAGCCCTCTTCTTTGGGATTTCCTTCTAAAACACCATGTTCATTTTCGTAAAATGTTAGCTCGATTGACTTTCCTTTCTTTTGGTGAATGATTTCTTTGCGTATTTCAAAGTCGTGCCATTTATCATCCTTTAAGTATTTACTTTCTTTGCATTTTTCTATCCAAGAATCAATGGCGTCCATAAATGAATACGTAACTCCCCAAGTCATTTTTTTGTTTCTGCCCATAACAATGGTAGGAATACCTGGCATTGAGGCGCCGTGGGTGTAATCTTGTCCCATTTGGATTGCTGCTTCATACCATACAACTGGCAATCTATTTATTTCCAGATGTGGGTCGTTTGCCGAAATAGGGCTACCTGATGCTGTTCGGGAGCCAGCTATCACCCAATTATTCGAAGCCATAAATGCTGTAGTGGCAACATTCCACTTTACAACATCAGGAATTACTTTTTCACCTAATTTTATTTGCTTAATTATGTTTGGATCATACTCCTCTATTATATTGGGAAACAATTCATCCAACATATTTTTGTGTACTCCTTTTTGAACCATTTCTACAAAAAGCCGCTCTACTTCTCCCTGAGATTGAGCCAATGATAAAAAGCCCATCATTCGGGTCAATAGAATGGCATCAGCAGGTTTCCAAGTATATTCTTTTAGTCCTGACAATCTTTTTAACTCCCAGGGCTTTTGCTTTTCAAATCCTGCATTTACTCCGTCGCAATAACTGTTTAAGTACTTTTTTTCTTCTGCATTTAGTTTATTGAGTTCGGCTTTCATTTTGTTGCTCCAGTTCATTTTTCTGAAGAATTTGTCAATTTCCAGCATTTCGTTGGTGGCAGCTAGATACTGGGAAGCGGTGCCTGTTCCGAGGATTTTTGTAAGGAGCATTTGCATCCCTCGATCTATGGCGTGGCAAAAGCCCAGACCGTAGTATAAGTCATTTTTGTTTTTTGCTTTGATGTGTGGGATGCCTCCTTCTACTCGGTCAATTGTTATGTCGTTGGTGCCTTTTATCTTCATGATTATGAAAGATAAAAAGAAAAAGGGGATTACCCTTCTTATTCACCATAGATTTCTATAGATTAAACACAGATTTGCTTAATAGTTGACCACTTTATTTACCATAGATTATACACAGATTTGCTTAATAGTTAACCACTTTGTTTACCACAGATTAAACACAGATTATTCATTGCAGGTATAGGTAATTTGGGTAACTTCTCTCAGTTTAATGCCAACTCTGTTAAGTTCAGAGGAGGTTGTGACTGTTTGTCCTTTTAAATCTTCTAAATCGTCCCCACAAAGCTCAATGGATAGACTGTCGTTTGAGGTGGGAAATATTTCAATAAAATCGGACTGAGGAATGGTATCCAAGTTTTCGTAGGTAATTTGAATCATTTGTGTACAAACCTCACAATCTTCAGAACAAGAATTGAGGAGCATAACGAAAACAATTGCTAATAAACTAAAATATTTCATTTTTAAACATTGAATCTAAAGTGCATAATATCGCCATCAATAACTGTGTATTCTTTACCTTCTACGTTCATTTTACCCGCTTCTTTTATTGCTTGTTCTGAACCATATTGAACAAAATCATCATACTTGATTACTTCTGCCCTAATGAATCCTTTTTCAAAATCTGTGTGAATAACACCAGCCGCCTGTGGGGCCTTAGACCCTCTTCTTACTGTCCAAGCTCTCACTTCTTTCTCTCCTGCGGTGAAATAAGTTATCAAATCAAGCAAATCATATGCTTTTTGGATTAATTTTTCTGTTCCAGACCTTTCAAGACCCATTTCAGCCAAAAATTCTTTTTGTTCTTCTCCAGATTCTAATGTAGAAATTTCTTCTTCAATGGCTGCTGAGACAATCATCACTTCAGCACCTTCATCTTTAATATGCTCTTTTAATGCATTGACCATTTCATTGCCTTCTTTTGCAGAATTTTCATCTACATTGCAAACGTAAAGAATTGGCTTCATTGTCAATAAATTCATTTCTTTGACAAAAGGTAAATCCTCCTTAGCAATTTCAGCAGCTCTTACAGATTTGCCTTCTTCAAGTGTATTTTTCAGAACAGTTAATATTTCTAAAGCTTTAAGAGCCGATTTTTCATTGCTCTTTGCGTTTCTAGTCGCTTTTTGGTGTGCTTTCTCAACAGTATCCAAGTCTTTCAATTGCAATTCAATGTCAATAACTTGTTTGTCTCTAATAGGATCTACAGAACCATCAACGTGAACCACATTGTCATCTTTGAAACATCTTACAACATGGATAATAGCGTCTGTTTCACGGATATTTGCTAAAAATTGATTTCCAAGCCCCTCACCCTGGCTAGCCCCTTTGATTAATCCGGCAATATCAACAATCTCAACAGTTGTTGGAAGTAAATTTTGAGGTTTTACTAATTCAGCAAGTTTGTTTAAGCGATCATCGGGAACGGTGATCATACCAATATTTGGCTCTTTGGTTGCGAATGGATAATTAGCGGCAAGAGCTTTACCACTTGAAATGGCATTAAACAAAGTAGATTTTCCAACATTCGGTAACCCAACTATTCCACACTTTAAGGACATTATTCTAGATTAATTTTCTTAAAAATAAAGTATCTCTAATGGCTGATTAAAAGCAAAAGCTACTTAAAAAGTCATTCGGCGTGCAAAGATAGGGTTTTTCGTGGATTAAGACAGTATTCGTTATATAATAAAAAAGGCTTCGGTAAACCGAAGCCTTTTTTATATTGTATATGTTGATTTTTTACTTAGTCGCTCCAAGATTCATCGGCGTCTGAGTCCTCCTCCTCTTCTGGCTCAGAAGTTTCATTCTCAGTTGTTTGAGTGCTTGCTTTGTGCTCAGGATTATACTCGCCATCATTATCTCTTGAAAATTCATCATAATCGTAATCTGGCATTAAATCCGTTTTGACGTGCTCCACTGTTTCCTCAAAAGCTTTTAAAAACTTATTAAAATCTTCTTTGTACAAGTGAAGTTTATGCCTTTCATAACCATCTCCTTCAAATCTTCGTTTGCTTTCAGTTATGGTAATGTAGTAATCATTAGATCGAGTAGTTCGAACATCAAAAAAGTAAGTACGTCTTTTTCCAGCTCTTACTTTTTTTGAGTAAATCTCCTCATTATTGAATTGATTTTCGTTTTCCACATTCCGCTATTTAGTTTTAATAAAATTGGTTAGGACTTATACAAATTTATGCGTTTATGAACTAAATAACGAATTAAGACATCATTTTTTTCTCTTCTACCTCCTGCTTAGTATATAAATCATAATAAACACCCTCTTTTTCCATTAAAATTTTATGGGTTCCTTGTTCGATTATTTTACCATCTTCAAAAACCAATATTTTATCAAAATCAATTAATGAAGAAATCCTGTGCGTAATAATAACAGCAGTTTTTTCACTCATATATTTCCGCAAACTATAAAGTATATTCTTTTCAGTTTCAGCATCTACTGCTGACAAACAATCATCTAATATTAAAATACTTGAATCTTTAATAAGGGCACGTGCCATAGACAACCGTTGTTTTTGCCCCCCTGACAAATTGACCCCTCTTTCTCCTAAAATTGTATCGAATTTCTCCGGTAGATTCTGAACATCCTTGTAAACATCAGCATATTTTGTTGCCTGTATAATTTCTTCTTCAGAAGCGTTATTTTTACCAAAAGCGATGTTATTAGATACAGAGTCGGAGAACATAAACACGTCTTGTGGCACATAAGCAATCTGTTCTCGCAATTTTACAAGGTTATATTTTTCAATATTTATGCCATCAAGCAGTATTGCACCTCCACTTACATCATACATTCTCAATAACAGATCCGCAATAGTGGTCTTCCCACAGCCAGTATGGCCAACAATCGCTATTTTTTCTCCAGAATTTATATTAAAAGAAACATTATTAACTGCATTTATCCCAGTATCCTTATATGTAAATTCAACATTTTCAAATTTAATATTACCCTTTAAATCCACATTTTCTATAGAACCATTAATTATCTCTACTTTTTCATTTAAAAATGCATTTATACGTTTTTGCGAAGCTGCAGCTCTTTGAATAATGGTTGCTACCCACCCTATTGATGTTACGGGCCAGGTAAGCATATTTACATAAATTACAAATTCAGCAATATTTCCTGCACTTATTTTTCCATTAATTACTTCTATTCCCCCATAAAAAATAGTAATAATTGTACTCAGACCTATTAAAGCAATCATAAAAGGATGAAACATTGCTTGTACTCTGGCTAAAGAGAGGCATTTATTTTTATACAACTCGCTTTCATAGTCGAAATGATTATTAATATTTTCTTCCTGAACGTAAGATTTCACCACTCTAATTCCTGCATATGTTTCTTGTGCAACACTGGTTATTTCCGATAATTGTGCTTGTATTTCCTGACTCTTTTTATTTATTATACTGTTAATATAATATATGGAAATTGATAAAATTGGTAGAGGAATTAATACTAATAAAGTAAGTTTTACAGAAACACTGAGCATTGCAATTATCAACATCGTACACAAAATGGATAAATTAATAGTATACATAATTGCAGGACCAGCATACATTCTAACGTGGGAAACATCTTCTGTTACCCTGGACATTAAATCACCTGTTTGATTTCTTTTATAAAATGAAGTACTTAATAACTGGTATTTTCCATAAATTTCATTTTTCAAATCATATTCTATAAGCCTGGACATAACAATGATGGTCTGTCGCATCAAAAACATAAACAGTCCTTTGACCAGTGCCAAAAACAAAACAACGACAGCAAAAACTATTAATCCATAAGAAAAAAGATTGTAAAAGTCTTTTTGCAATTCAAAACCATCAAACATTTGATAGTAAGTTATATTTTCACTAACTAGATTGAAAGCGTGGCGAATAATTCTTGGTGGGTATACTCCTGCTATATTGTTTATGCTGACAAATAAAATCCCAAATAGCAAATGCCATTTGTATTTCAAAAAGTATTTATTGAGGTGTTTGAGTTCATCCATATTATGCTACAAAAATACGCAATTAATGATTAACGATTTATTAAAACTTCATCCATTTGGTTAGTAAAACATAAATCAATAAGAAACGTTCATTTATGAAGGTCAAAAAGTCCAATTTCCTATCTAAAAATTCTTAAATTACAGTATGAATATAAAATCAGAGCTTCATAAAAAGTGCTTAGAAAGTGTTGATACTCAAATTTCAACGATAGAAAAACAGTTGGCTTCACTAAAGGAAGCTATGGAGAACGAAACGAAAAGCAGTGTAGGCGATAAGTACGAGACGGGGCGAGCAATGATTCAGAATGAAAAAGACCAGTTAATGAAGCAATTGTCTGTTTCTATTCAATTGCGGACAAAATTACAGCAGATAAATCCATCAAAATCCAATGATAAAGTTGAGCTTGGAAGCTTAATCATTAGTGAATCGGGCAATTATTATATATCGGTTGGTGTAGGTAAAATAGTTATTCAAAATACAACTTATTTTGCTATATCAGCTTTATCACCAATTGCAAAAGTTTTGTACAACAAGCGAAAAGAAGATTGCTTTGAATTTAGAAGCAAGAAGTTTAAAATAATTGATGTTACTTAGTACACTGGAAAGAATCTGCTTTAACTTGTAAGCACCTGACTGAATGTATCCAAGACTTGCTATTATTAACACAAGTTGTGTTAGAAAAAACTCATTGTGTTAATAATAACATCGTCTTAATAAAACGAAATTAGAGGGTTAGTGTACTAGTAACTATAATCCATTTGCTTGTCTAGATGATGGAAGTTGTTTAGCAGAGCTTCCAAATGGAATAACAGAATTTCAAATTTCAGGAAATGAAATTTATACATGGTATAATGATTCGGATCAACTGGGGGTACAATTCGTAAATAGATATTAATGGTTTTTGTGAATTAGAACGTGATAAATAATAAGGAATTTTATAGCTGATTTGATCAATAATTTTAGACTATACAATTAGACAAACATTGTCCTAAAAATTACAGAAAATATTAATAGACATTCGAATATATCTTTAAACCATATTTAAGTGTAAATTAGAAAACATAATACCAAAAAAGAAAGTACTTATTTTCATATGCTGATAGATTTGTGCAATATTACCCACGATTAGTTGAAGGAAGATATAAATACTATAAATGAATAAATTAGCATTAATTACGGGGGCTTCATCTGGAATCGGTAGAGCCACTGCTTTAAGACTAGCAAAGGAAGGTTATAATATAATAGTAACTGGAAGAAGAAATGACAGACTTGAGTCTCTGCAATCTGAGATTAAAAGTTATTACGACGTAAAAGTATTTACTGCACAATTCGATATACAACAAAAAGAAGCGGTACAAGAGTTTGTCAATTTTCTGACAGGAGAATGGCGAGATGTAGATGTATTGGTAAACAATGCAGGTTTAGCACTGGGCAAAGAATCTTTTCAAAATGGGAATCTTCGTGATTGGGATATAATGATTGATACCAATGTAAAAGGTATGATGTATATCAGCAAGTTGATTTCTGAGATAATGGTTACTCGTGGTCAAGGGCACATTGTCAATATTACATCAACTGCCAGTACTCAAGTTTATAAAGATGGAGGAATTTACTGTGCTTCAAAACACGCTGCACTGGCTATGTCTAAATCAATGAGAATAGATTTGCTACCACACGGTATAAAAGTAAGCTCAATCAGCCCTGGAGCAGTTGAAACGGAGTTTTCGACAGTGCGGTTTAAAGGGGATATAATTAAAGCAAAAGATGTTTACAATGGCTATACTCCACTTTATGCCAATGATATAGCCGATATGATTGCTTATGTAGTAAATCAGCCAATACACGTAAATATTAATGATATTGAAGTAACTTGCTTAGCGCAAGCAAATGCTTATTATTTCAATAAAAATAAATAATGAATATCGTTGTATTAGATGGTGCCTGCCTAAATCCTGGAGATTTAGACTGGAGTGAATTTGAACAATTTGGCAGTCTCAAAGTGTATGAACATACTGAATCAGATAAGCATTCTATTTTAAAAAATTGTCCTAAGAATACTTCTGTTGTAATTACGAATAAAGTAATTTTAAACGAAGCAATTTTTAGTGAATTACCAAATCTGAAGTTAATTGCTGTTGCTGCAACTGGTGTAAACAGTGTAGACATTGGGGCGGCAAGAAAACGCAAAATTGCTGTATGTAATATTCCTAGTTATGGCACCGCTTCGGTTGCCCAACATACCTTTGCATTAATTTTAGAATTGATGAACCATGTTGGTTTGCACAATCAATCTGTTCAAAAAGGAGAATGGTCTGAGGGTTGGAAGTGGTCTTATTTTTCCAAACCAATGACAGAGCTTCAAGGAAAAACACTAGGAATTATTGGCTTTGGTAATATTGGGAAGCAAGTTGCTAAAATAGCAGAGGCTTTTGAAATGGAGATTTTGGTGAATAAGAGAAGCGACGGAGGGGGGCAAACACACGCTTATCAATTTGTTGAAAAAGAATATTTGTATAAGCATTCAGATATAATCAGTTTGCACTGCCCACTCACTTCGGAAAACAAAGAATTCATTGACATTATTGCTTTACAGCAAATGAAAACAAATGCAGTACTCATCAATACTGCTAGAGGCGGATTGATCAAGGAGCAGGATCTAAAATATGCTTTGGAAAATAAAATTATTGCGGGTGCCGGCTTGGATGTTTTATCGACGGAGCCGCCAGAAAAAAGCAATCCATTGCTAAATTTAGAAAACTGTATAATTACGCCACACAATGCTTGGGCGAGCTACGAATCTAGAAAAAGATGTATGGCTATTTTGATAGATAATGTAAGAGCGTTCGTAGAGGGAGAGGCGCAAAATTTGGTGTAAATAAATGAAGCGTAAAATCGGGCAAACACATTAGTGATAAAACGTTTGCCCGAATAATATGTCCTAAGTTACGAATCAGTGTTTAACAACTTTTATAGAGGTTTCTGAAAATCCTGTTCTAACTTTCAATAGATAAATGCCACTGTTTATCAAATCAGTATCTAAATACAATTCGTTTTCTTCCTGAAAAGCTTTTTCTAAAATCAACCGTCCTTGAAGATCGTAGAGTAAAACTACTCCAGAGTCACTTGATAACTTGCTCAAATCAACTCTCAACTGATCACTAAAAGGATTTGGATAAGCTGTTGCATTCATTGCTACATTTTGAGCCAAACGACCGCCATTGGGGCAAGCACTTAAATCAATAATCTCCACATCATCAATAAAAACATCTCTGGCACTTGCACCTAAATTAAAAACCAGTCGTCCATTTGAAATGTTTTGATTTGGGTTAAAAGGTATTTCATAACTCTGCCATTGGGTGGTTAATTGTTGGCTTGAATATAGATAACCAGCATACGATGGAACAGTACGGCTAATCGCTATATTAACAGGGCGATTGCCTGTGGCTCTGGCATCAAATTTTATCAAATATTGTTTTCCAGCATCAAAAACCAGATTATTTTGAATGTGTTGAATGTCCCATGTGTTGTTTCCTATTTCGTCAATATTTATTAAAGCAGCACCATTGCTATTGTAAAACTGGGCAATAGCTTGAGAGTTTGGATTTACCCAGGGGTCCCAATTATCCAGCCCACTACTATAATCACCATTTAATATTAGATTACAATTTACAGGTGCGCAATTGTGTTTTTCTAAACTGATGTAATCAAATCTGATATTGATATTGTTACCACCTAATCCAATTGTCAATTGTGCATTTGTATCAGTAGAATAGTTCATTGTAAACGTATGTTCAAATTCTTGCCAGCTTGTATTGGCTGTTACATGTTTCTCTGCATAAGTTTGGTTATTTGAAACTTTTCGCATGTTAAAATAAAAAGGTTTATTAGCATCTGCTCTTGCACGCAATTTCAAAGTATAGGTTGCCCCCTGTTCCAATGTAACAGCAGATTGTCGCAATTGAACTTTCCATTTTGAGTCTCTACCATCTGAAATTAAAACGTGGTCGTATTCTGGACTGTAGCTATTATGACCGTGAAACGCATCTGCATCATCGTAAACCTTAACTTCAAAAAAGTCGTTATTGAAATCAAAGTTAGGATTTTGCAATTGCTCACAGTTGGTTCCTGAAGAAGATCCACCAATATTTATTGACACATCACTATCAGATAATGTAAGTGTCTCATCATATAGCACTGAACCATTTTTCGTTATTTTCACTTTATGCTTTCCTTTAAATGCCCTGGTTGTATTTAGACCATTTGCATTTGTATATACCAGCGTATCCGTCCACCATTCGTTTTGCGTAAGTTGCAAGTATACATCTAAAGTAGACTCTTTGGGTGTTCCATCCTCTTCAAAATATTCTTTTGGCGTTCCATCTTCATTGAACAATATTCGCTCTGCTTGATTTGGAAAATCTCTAAAGCCCCACATTTGAAATCCTGTCACTTTTTCGTGACTAAACATTGCTGTCATAAAATCTCTCAAATAGTTTGGTTTAATGTTGTCTTTTAAACCATCCATATCAAATTCAGTAATTTTGATTTCATCGGCATAGGGTGCAAAACTATCCAGAATATTTAAAACCGTTTGAGGTGGAACTGCATACTTCATATGACCTTGCAATCCAATTGCCTCTACTCCTACATTGGAACGTGCATTTATATTATCAATTATGTGCTTCATTCTTTCACTGCCATACACTTGATAATCTCCCATATCCATTCCAACATATTCATTTATAAACAAGGTGGCATTTGGTGCGAGAGCTTTAGCCTTGTCAAAAGCGAATGCGTAAATATCCATTGCGCCATTAAAGCCAATCGTATTATTTGAGCAGTCATCCGAAACATCATCACATTCCACCCATCTGTTTAAAGTTGGTTCATTTACAACATCTATTTCTGATAAATTTCTTTTAACTTCTGCATTTCCTAAAATGTTGTTCATATGTTGATCCAATCTTGATATAAATGCACTTTCTGAAAAATCAGTTGCAATATAATTCCCTGTTACAGATGGAGGAATATGTTCCCTACTCGGCCACAAAACATTGTGCAATCTTGTTTTGTAGTTCTTTGAAACTACCCAATCCATAGCTTGCTTTAATTCGCTGTGATTTCCAGTATTATAATCCAAATTAAAGCTCTTGGGAATCTCCCAATTATCCCACAACAAATCAGATTCAAAAGAAAAAGAGTTGAACAAATCTCCAAAAAGATTGCGGTAATTTACATTGTCCAACAAGTATCCTTTATCGGATGTTCCCCATTGAAATTCGGATTCAACTTGTTCGATGGTTATGGTTGCATTACTTACAGGGTTTCCATTATCATCACGTACATCAAATACAAAATCTTTCATGCGATTGTCATTGATGCCCTGATTTGCAGTATTGATCCATGAGGTAGAACCATCAATACCAGAATAAGTTGACCCTTCATGAAATTCTGAAAAATCAACAGAATTTGCTGCACCAGGAAACTTTATTACAGCAAATCCTCCAATCATCAAATCTTGATCTTTGAATCCTAGACGTCCTCTGATAATATTAGTACCCGCTCTTCCATAAATTGGGACAATGTATCGCTCCCAGTCATTTGTCAAATTTGTAAACCGCAATTTATTAGAACGTTCAGTATTGCCATTGTTCACAAAATACTTTTGATTCCAATGAATAGCTGCCTTTCTTGAACCAGTTGTATTGGCATTTTTTGCCCAATAAACGATTAAGTACAAATCGCCTTCTGAAGCAGTAAAATTGGGTAGTTTAAACAAAGAATCCCAGGGTTTGGAGCCTTCTGTGCAAGTCTGATTTAAAGTACGTTCTTTTGTAAAATCCTCATTAAAAACAGGGTCAGGGCTGTTGTCAAATACAGTATTGCCATTACAATAGGCATTTGACTGATGAGTCAATGTCATCAAATTAGTTTGTTCGTCCTGACCATAAAGCCAAGTTCCTCCCGACAATTGATACTTTTGCTGTAAATACTGATTGAGGGTATTGGCATAAGAGGTTTGTGCCTTTGTTGCTATTGGGGATAATAGCAGGATACAGATTAGACTGTAGAAATAGGTTTTCATAAGTTGTTTTTTTGATTAACAATAATCAATAATAGCAGAAACCTATGAACTGAAAAATCACAAATTATTTGAATAATAACAATTCTGTAAGCCTAAAATTAAATAAATTTAATAATTTACAAATATATAAATTATTAAAAATTACATATTTGTTAATTATTTTTTAATGAGCAGAAATTCTACATAATATGAAAAATTAACTCAGGCAGTCGTTTCATTTCTGTCATAAAATATACGATAGGGTAAAAATAGAATCATCAACAAACCAATTAATAATAAAACGATAATAATGGTTTGTTTAAAATGTTGATTTTTATAAACTATTTCTGAAGTATCTCCCACATGAATAAATGTTGCCCAAAAGAAAGGATGTGATTCAATTTTTGAAGTAGCAGGATCATTGAGAAATTTTAGTTTTGCAGTTTTTAAAGCTCTATTTTTTCGTTGCCCTCTTTTTAGGTTTTCATTAAAATTAAGAATAATTCTTCTGGTAATATCTTCGCTTGCTTTCCACAAACTGGTAACAATGCTCGGACAACCAGAATGCATAAATGCCCTCGACAAACTCATCAAGCCCTCCCCCCTACGCAACTTTCCAGTGCCAGTATTACAAGCACTCAAAATAGCAAGGTCTGCTTTTAGATCAAGATTGTATAACTCATAAGTATACGCTGGCTCATCCGAAAAATATATTTTACTATTCATTGGAAATTCATCATCCAAACAAGCGTGAGTGTGCAAATGCAATATTAGAGAACTGTTACTCTTTTTAATAAAGGTTGCTTTACTAGATTCATTGTCCAAATAAGACACTCCACTCAGCAACGCTCGAATGGGTTCAATGGCTGCTGTATTATCTAATGTTGACAGCTCGGAACCATTGCATAATTCTGTATTTTCGGCTCCAAAAGATGGACCAAAACCAGAATAATTAAAATCTACCAACTCATCTAATTCCAATCCTTTCGAGCCTTCTATCAATAATGAAGCAGAATAACCATAAGTTACATCATACTGTTTTATTAAATAATCTAGGTTGGATATTTTATAGTTTACTTCTGATAAATCTTCTGGTAAACTTGTCAACAAAACCTCAAACGGAATATAGTTCAACTTATAGTCTGGTATAATAATTAGTTGGTTTATGTTTACATCAATAGAGTCAATTACAGAATGTAAAACAACATCATATAAACTATTAGAATTGTTTACAAACAATTCAAAGCTTTCTTGCGAGTCATTTGGACTACTCAAGCATTTCCTTACATCTTCAATATTTTTATCAAAGGTTGAGTCCAGTGGGGTCTTAATAAAATACGAATGCTCCTTAGAAATTGCAAAAGTATATAAGGCATCATTGGTTAAAAAGTATTCAACCAAAGCACTTTTGATGTTTAACAATTTTGACTTAACATCTCTGGAAGAGTTTACGAAAGAAGTATATTCTAAATCCTTAAAGTTTGGATATTCATTTAATATTTTTTTTCTCAAAATTTCCTTTTGTGATGCCAACTTATAAAGTGTATCAGTAGCTAAAGATTTTATGGAATCATTTTCGCTATTTTCCTCTTTTAGTTTCCATTCATTTATTTTTTGTGCAATATCATTTTGCTCGCTTATTAACTCTTTGGGCACCCCTTCATTTTGGCTGTCTTCATATGTTCTAATGGATTCTAACAAAACGGCAGCTTTGCTTTTTTCCATAAATTCAAAAGCATCATCCAAGTATTTAGAATCTTTACTCATTGAATACATATCATAAGCGATTGAAATTGCCTGATCATAGATAGAATATACGTTTTCAATCATATTTATCTTAGAAGATTCATTAGTGAAATTCAATCTCATAAGATCCAGATGCTCATTACACATTTTAAAATGATCATAAGAACGTTCTAAGAAAAACAGACTGTCAGTATTCAAATACATATCTTTAAACACTTCGCCTTTTGCTTTTAAGCATTCCAATATCCAAACTTCATGATATAAATCTTCGTATAAGGGCAGCTTATTTACATTGCGTGTGTCAAAATTTGGGATTAATGCATAGAGCGCACTTTGAAATTTTTCCAATGCACTTTGATTGTCTCCTGATGCAAAATGAGCGTCTCCAATATTGTATAATATTTTTGCCGACTCTCTATTGTGAATACCATAAACACTTTCCTTTTTAGCAATATCATATGCATTTTCTAAATTCTCGAATGCCTGCTCAAAATTTGCTCTTTTCCTATCAACAATTCCACTTATCTCATAAGCCTTACACAAAACATTATCTCCATCATATTCATTGGTTTCATAAAATGCAATGATTTCTTCTGCAAGTTTTTTAGCAGGTTCTATATCATTTTCAAAAAGATATATAGAACTCAAGTTTAGAGAAGCTTTTAATCTTAAATCTGGTCTGGGTGTCTTTACTTCTATTGCTTTCTTATAATACTCTTTAGCCTCTTCTAGATTTCCTAAATCTCTACTAACTGTTCCAAGCTCTTGATAGCATTTTCCAATATAGTTCCTATCATTAAATTTTATATAAATATCAAGTGCTTTTTTAAGAAATACTTTGGCATTTTGATTCTCCCCTTGTCTTAAATAATTTCTTCCCAGATTTATACAGGTATAAGATAATGTTTTATCATCTGGTAATGATTTTGTTTCATATATTTCGTTTGCTTTACTGAACGCCTCATTGGCTTCTTTGTAATTATTGAATGCATCTCCTTTTATCCTGCCTATGTAATTGTAAATATCTGCAAGTTGAATATAGTTTTGAGTAGAAAAATTTGTTTGCGAATAGTTTGTACATTCAACAAAAATACCTAAAGCTTTATCAATTAACTGTTTTCTCAATCTAGGCTTTGTTGTCACCTTTTTAAAATTTCTTTTCTTCCAATAGGCTGTTCCCAGATTGTATTGAGCTTCCAGCAAATCAGTTATAGAGTCTGGATAAGCCTTTAAACCATCTACTGATTTTTGAAGATAATAGATAGAGCTGTCATAATTGGCAAACTTAATGCTATCATTTGCAGCTTTCATTTTTCTAAACTCTATTCCCTTTTGAATGTAATCCTTTAAAGCAATTGCCTCTTTACTTTGGGCAAACAAACCTAATGATATGAATGACAATAAGATATATAAGTATTTCTGCATAAATAAAAGAGATAATGTTACTACATATAAAGCTACAACAATCTAAATAGATTATAACAAAATTCTTTCTAAAAAGCAAAGAAGGCATCATTAAATAAGTTACATAAAACCTATTTAATATACTATATTTTTATCTGCAAACATACGTTTCAGACTACAAGTACCTATTCTATTTATCAAAATGAACTTATTCTCAATATTATGATCAGCCTAAAGTCCAATTTAATCTGTTTATCATAATACCAAAAGTCCCAATGCCTTCGGCATTGGGACTTTTCAAAAAAAATATTTTTGTTGTACAATCGAAAATCTGAAATCCAACATTTAGTCTGTTTTCATTACTTTCATCACCTTTCTTCCATTGTCTGTTCTTAACTCTAAAAGGTAAATACCTTTAATAAGATTTTCACGGAAATTCAAGGTATGCTTTCCTTCAAATTTGTATTCATTGTCTATCAAATTCGAAATAAGCCTGCCTTCTAAATTGTATAGAGAAAGGCT
>JAHDGP010000365.1 GCA_020627525.1 Bacteroidota bacterium | reverse complement strand
CTTACCCCTGTATTTACTTGAGTATTACACAAAACATTAACATAGGCTACCCCACCTCCACCAAAAGTGTGTAATAGATGTACAAGGTTTCCAAAAGTTTGACCATAGCCTTGAGCATTTAAATCGTTCAACTCATTACCAGCACTATACGGAGAATTGGTATCCCAAATATTTAAATAGCTTATAGAAACTGCAAGACTTTCGTTAGCATATAAAATAGCAACTTGGCTAAACAAACCATTTACATAATTTGTCACAGTTGTTACGTTAGATCCTGCATCTTGGTACAAAGAATTATCCACTTCCATGTGAATACCAATACAACTCAATGCACTGTTCGACTTATGGTTTGTATCAAAATTATCGTTTGTTTTGCCTTGGTCCAAGTCTATAGCTTCACAGCTAAAGTCCAGACCGTGATTGAAATTATCATTCTCATATAAAACATGGTATTCAGTGCTTTGAACTTTACCAATGGTAAATTGCTGATCACTAACACCAATAAAACCAGAAATTTCATCTTCAAAAAATGAAAGAGATACAAGGCTACCAGGTTTATCTTTTATGATTCCCCAAAAGTGAACACCCATATCATGGTCTAAAGGTTTATCAGGATTTGTAACAGTTACAGCCTTAAAATTAGGGCTAAAAATATTTGCTTTGTATAGAAAAATCTCTGTGTTTTGACCTTCTACTGGAATAGCAACTCTTATATATTGAGACTTACTAGTACGGATCGCTTTGTTGGCCGCTCTGTCAATTTTAAAAGCTTGCTTTTTTGCTAATGTGCTTTGTGGAATTTGATTGTCCAATTGATTTACATCTGCCTCCACAAATGGGGTGTAAATATTTGCTTCATTAATCTGGGAATAGTTTTGTTTTACATTTTGAAATATGGCATTCTGACCATAAGAGATTTGAGTTACGAAGAGGATAAGTAAACTGAGTGACAGCTTAAATAGAAGTTTCTGCATGTAAGTAATAATTTTTTGTAATCCTAAAATCACTTTATAATAAATGGGAATGTTTATCTACTTCTAAAATTCAATGATTAAGGATTCAAGTTTGAAAAAAATTTATTTAAATTGTGTTTAATACATTGTAAACTAAATTTCTACCTATTTTGACTGTTGCTTTTCGTTCTATTCTTCTTCTTATACTCACCTTTGTAGCTGTGCTACAAGCTTCCGTGCGTTCCTTGAATTGAACAAAAATCAGCAATTCAAAACAGGCATTTATCTAATTTACAGCGTATTAAGTACTCGGACCTAAGTAATCAAGTACTTAAAACACTGGTTGTCAATTGTCCTAAAAAATTCTTCATTTTACATTTATATACAATGAAAACAATTATTATCAAGAAGTAAAGAGATGTATGCTTAAACAAAAACCAGGAAAGCTTCATTTATTGATATAATCAAAATCAATTGATTAGGTTCACAAGCATACTTATCCCGTGGGGATTGGTTATTATACGTAAGTTGCTAATGAAGTGTTCTGGATTCTATTCACACACTATATATAGTGTAAAGCATAATTATGAGTTGTTTTTCAGATAGGATTGTAGCTATAGTTAAATCAATATTCAATTAATACATTTCAATTTATTTAACTATAACAATAAACACCTAAATAAGTTTCAGAGAATGCAAATATACAGTAATTTTATTTGTTTGATCACCAAATATTGATAAAGTGTGTAATTAGGATTACTTAACTTTAGTAATGTCACCTAAAATTACTGTTTCTATTCTGCCGACAATATTAAACAAAAAGAATATAATGTAGTAACTAAAAAATATAACTTTTACATATTTATATTTCTATTAATATATTTATTGACTGATGATATTATGAAGTCATCTTAGTTACAAAAAGAAGACTAACATTATATAATACATTACTGTTGCTCTTAATTTTGATTGTCGCTCTCCTGAGCTTTATATATTTACTGCATTTGTATACAGTAGTGCATTTATCAATATAAAATACTTACTTTACAAACCCAACAGCGCAAACTATTTAAAAGATAAAGTTGCGTAGTTGAATCAAACAACAATAGAATAGTTTTAGAGTTTGATCAAATTTTCGAAACCAGTTAAAATTTTGTCGTTTGTGACAATTACGCATCTATTCTTAGTTCAATGTTCCGCTATCCAGAAAAAGGAAGCTTCCAACTTAGCCATAATGCATTTTGTCCTCATTGCTAAATTAAAGCACTTGGTTCTTCAGGCGACTTTATGTGAGTTTTTTTTCACATTGTAATTGGAATATGTCAGTATACTTGTATTTTACCGTTTGCGCCTATCCTTTTTATATTTAAACAGGTTCGTAATAATTTGATTTTAGAAAGATAATTTATTAATTTTATTGACAAAAACGATATTTCTCAAAACAATATTGATGTTGTAGATGAATGTTCAACAAATTAAATATGTAATAGCAGTAAGCAAAACAGGTAGTTTTGGACAAGCGGCAGAAATGTGTTTTGTTACTCAGTCGACCTTAAGTACTATGGTTGCGCGGTTTGAAAGCGAATTGGGAATCACTATTTTTGACAGAAAGACGAAACCTATAAGAACGACTAGTGAAGGAAGTTATATTCTACAACAACTGAAAGTTATTTCTAATGAAATGAATAACTTAAAGGAAGTAGTAAAAGAGTTAAAAGGGGAGGTAATTGGTGATTTAAAAATCGGAGCGATTCCAACTGTTGCGCCTTACTTGTTTCCTTATTTTTTACAAGAATTCATAAAAAAAATAGCTTATATCAATTTTGAGATTAGTGAAATTCCTACTGAAAAAATTGTTGAAAACTTATTGTCTAGAGATTTAGATATTGGCATTGCAGCAATTCCATTGAAGCATCCTGACCTCATTGAGCTGCCTTTATATCAAGAACCATTTTTATTGTTCGACAAAGTAGATAAAAACACAAATAAGAAATTTACTATTTCTGAAATAGACTACAAGCGTTTATGGCTTTTAGAGGAGGGGCATTGTATGCGAAATCAAGTTGAGAAAATTTGTGAGTTGCGCCAAGAAAGAATGATCAATGGTAATCTTATTTACAAATCTGGCACAATAGGCACCTTAATGAAATTTGTCAACAATAACAATGGTGTTACTCTACTGCCACAGCTTGCCACCCTAGACTTGTCCCAAAAAGAACAGGAACATTTGAGAGTTTTTGAAGATCCAACTCCTGTTAGAGAGATAGGACTTATTGTTCATAAACATTTTGTTAAAAAAAATCTTTTAGAGGAATTACAAAAAAACATCCAGGAAAAAATCCTTCCATTGATTGGTATGGAGGAGAAAGAAACAAATGTTATTTCGCCTTTGTAGGATATTCCTTTATCCTTACTTTTAGAAATGAAACGGAGTTGATAGCATTAGAAAGTGAACATTTACGCAATGTTTAAGTTCTCCGTCGTTTGGGGATTCCGCATATTTTGCTTCGCTAAGCTTCATAAAATTACGGAATGACGACTATTACGCAAGGTCCAATTACTAGTTAAAGATAACGAATTTTTATCAATCAGGATACCTCGGGTCAGACAAGTACGGCAGCTTTTCCATTAAAATCACTTCCAGCATCGGGTGACCCGCATCTAAAACGATACGCCCCTGAATGCGGTAACAACCTTTTCCTGATATTGGATATTTTCTCAGATTGTCAGGAAAATGAACAGTATCGAACAAGTCGCCATCGCTATCGAGCCAGCAGCCAAAATTGAGTAGCCCCTTCTTGGTGCGCACATCTTTTTTACAGACATAGTAACCAATCAATTCAATATGTTTTCCTTCTAGAGCAGGAAAATGTTTCGCCCTAATGTTTCCCGTTTCAGGTGTTCTTAATAAATCAAATGGTTTGTAACTGACAGGAAAACCTAACAATTCTATTTCATCGAAGGCATCTTCTTTGGGTTCACGCTCCAGCGTTGGCAGATCGTACTGTTTGATGGGTTCGTCAAACAAACCTGCTGTTATCTGAACGGGTTGGCTCAGGAGCATTCGAGCTTCCAATGCTAATTCATTTTTATTTTTTCCTGTAAATCTAAATGCACCTATGAATATTAATATTTCTAAAGAGTCCATTGAAATAGATACTCGCTGCACAAAATCTTGTAAGGAAGAAAAAAGACCATGTTGTTCTCTTTCTCGCTCTATAAATTTTGCAGCTTTTTTCTCTAAATTGTGTAAGTATGTAAACCCTACATACAACTTCTCACCTTTTAAAGTATTTAAATAACAACCATTATTGACACAGGGATTTCTAAGTTTAACACCCAACTTTTTTGCTTCATTGAAATAAATTTCTGCCTTATAAAATCCACCAAAATTATTCAAAACAGCGGTAATAAACTCAAAGGGATAGTGTGCCTTTAGATATAAACTTTGATAACTTTCGACGGAAAACGAAGCGGAATGCGCTTTGCAAAAAGAGTAGCCTGCAAAAGATTCT
>JAHDGP010000016.1:10667-26685 GCA_020627525.1 Bacteroidota bacterium | reverse complement strand
TGCCATTTCAGTATTGTATCCATCAGATAGTGTTCCATTGTTAATGAGTTTATCCCTAAGTTTTAAATCTTCGTTTTGAAGATGGATAATTTTTTTGGCAATGATTTTATAATCCATATAATAAGTGATAAGACCAATTTAATAACCATCAAAATATAATTCAAAATTTTGATAATTAGCATTTTATAAAAATTATTTATGTATGTTAATTTGATCTTATCACTTACTTAAAAATGTTAATTCGGGCAATCACTTGAAACTTCAAATACTATATTTACCGTTTCACATACAGAACCATCAGGAGTGCATCCTTCAACTGTCAGGACATTTGATTGATTAAAACCTGGTAAAGGTCTAAATGTAAAGCAGTTTGCATCTGCATTAATTGAACAAGAAAAATAGTAAATGTCGTAAGACAAATTATCATAACCAATTTCACTATTGCAAAACTCAAAACAAACCTCAGATACATCTGCAGGAAATGGTTTTACACAATGTATTACATCGTTAAAGCAAGCATTGGGATTCTCAACTGTAACATATACAAGTGCTGTAGAATTATTTCCAGTGGCATCACAAACGGTATAACTAAAAACATCAATCCCGCTAAAATTGGACGGAGGGGTGTAATTAACCGTACCATCATCATTAAAAATGACAGAACCGCCCATGTTGGGCATACCATCACCACTTTGTAAACAAAAATCCAAATAGTTTCCATCTGGATCTGAATCATTAGCGGTAAGATCAATTGTAATGCTTTCATTTATTGTCATTGCCTGGTCATCTTTTGTAATTGGTGTCAATGAACCGCCACAGTCTCCAATGTTTACAGCTACAATTATTGAATTACAATCGTCTGTGATATTGCTACAGTAATCAATGTGAATTGTGTCCATGCCTAGCACCTCTAAACCAGGTAAAGGCACATAATTAATACACTGTTGTTCCGTGATATTAATACTGCAATCAAAAGTTGAAACTGCATCTAAAATGCTTATGTTATCCATATCTAAACAAATGTCTAAATGCTGAACTGGACCAATGCAGTAAGTTGGGATTTCTTGATTGATAAAATAGCAAGCTCCATTATCACAAGTAGCATTTGCATCATAATTTTCAGCATTGGGATCAGTACAGCCATAGACAAGATTACATGGATCAGGACAATCGGTGAATACCAAAGAAACAAGAATCATCCTCTACGGTTGCATTGGCATTATAATTACAAGAGGCTGCATTTGTACATCCTAAAATGTATTCGATTATTGGAGGTTCTCCATTCAATTCGCAACAACCGTCTAAAGAACTAACTATGCGTGGTCCCATAACCTGAAAACAATCAGGAAAATCAGGATCAGTAACTATCACATAATAAGCTGAATTATTTGCTGGTGAAAAATACGGATTGTTGATAAACTCTGCTACAACACCATTAGTTGCGGCATCATACCAAGTATATTTTTCATTTCCATTGACTGGGAAATCAGTAATGCCAAACAAGGCACCATTTCTTTGTAGTTCGAGCGTGTCAAGTGCGCCATTGCAGTCAGTTATGTTTTGTGAAATTGAATTTTGTTTGATGAAACATAAGCACACGCAAAGCGTGCAAATGAAAGGAGTTAATTTTTTCATAAGTAATAGTTTTGGTTAAATAAATGTATACTATGTTCAAGAAACAATACTGTTTTTGAACAGTAGCATTTTAATTTAGTAATGGAAGAATTGCAACAAATATAAATTAAAATGGAATAACTATCAATAGCGTAAAAAATGGTGGTGTCAAAGTGAATTGTGAGCTTTTCAATTAAAAATTATGCTTAAATGATGATCTTAACTGGATGGTATCGTATTTTTGGCGTAATTTTTGTAAGTCATCACTTCACTAAAATAAAAAATTGAACCAAAAAACCAAAAAAAAACCAGCTATTGTTATAGGAGCTGGCGTAGGGGGGATGGCGACGGCTATTCGACTGGCTGCTAAAGGATTTCAGGTTATGGTCTTTGAGAAAAATACTTATCCTGGTGGGAAGCTTGCGCAGCTTGAGATGGATGGTTTTCGGTTTGATGCAGGACCTTCGCTTTTTACAATGCCTGCGCTTGTGGAGGAATTGTTTGAACTTGCTGGAAAAAATCCCCAAGAGTATTTTTCTTATGAACGACTTGATGTTGTTTGTAAATATTTTTATGAAGATGGGTGCGTCATAAATGCATTTGCCAATAAAAAAGACTACATGGAGGAGCTAAAAAGTAAATTGGGAATTGAGGCGGAACCTATCGAAAAACATTTTACAAAAAGCAAAGAAATATATGATATAACTGCCAAGATATTTTTAGAACAATCACTGCATAAGCCTAGCACATATTTAAATAAAAAAACATTTAAGGCAGCATTGAAACTGCCACGGATAAATGCTCACCTGACAATGAATGCATACAATGAACGGGTTTTGAAAAATGAGAAGCTGGTTCAACTATTCAATCGTTATGCTACTTATATTGGCTCTGATCCTTACCAAGCACCAGCGACTTTAAATATTATTCCGCATCTTGAACAGGCTATAGGCGCATTTTTTCCAAAGGGAGGAATGCACAGCATAACATTGGCTTTGTACAAACTTGCAAAAGAATTAGGGGTTGAATTTGTATTTAATTCGGAAGTAAAAAACATTTTAATAAAAGAAAAAAAAGTAGCTGGAATATCGTTGGAGAATGGTCAAGAACATTTTTCAAACTTAGTTGTCAGTAATATGGATGTTTTTCATACCTATAAAAAATTATTGCCAAATGAACAGCATCCCGAGTCGATATTGAATCAGGAAAAATCTAGTTCTGCACTTATTTTTTATTGGGGGATAAAAAGATCATTTCCAGAATTGGCGTTGCACAACATATTTTTCAGCAAAAAGTACAAGGAGGAGTTTGAGGCAATTTTTAAAAAGCAAAGCATTTTTGATGATCCGACAATTTATATAAACATTAGCTCCAAGCATAATATAGCAGATGCTCCGCCCGAATGTGAAAATTGGTTCGTGATGATCAATGTTCCCAACAATGTTGGGCAGGATTGGGATAAATTTATCAAAGAAAGCAAAAAAAACATCTTAAAAAAGCTCAGCCGGAACTTAAATTGTACAATAGAACCTTTAATAGTATGTGAGGACTTTCTAGATCCAAGAAGAATTGAGCAGCGGACTTCCTCACATTTGGGCTCTTTGTACGGAAATAGTTCGAATAGTAAGCTAGCAGCTTTTTTCAGACACGCTAATTTTTCAAACAAGATCAAAGGGCTTTATTTTTGTGGAGGCAGTGTGCATCCTGGTGGCGGGATTCCACTGTGTTTGTATTCGGCAAAAATTCTTGCAAATTTAGTGGAATAAATGTGTCTTACACTAACAAAAAAAGTTTGAAAAAGTATAAATTTGATATATGAGAGAACCAGCATTTCTTAAACGCAATAAGGATAAGTGGCAAGGTTATGAGCAAAAACTTGAATTGTTGGATGAAATGAGTCCCGATGATCAAGCAGAGATGTATATTGAATTGACCGACGACTTATCTTATGCGAGAACATTTTACCCTCAAAGCAATACAGTTAATTATTTGAATTCTTTAGCAGCAAGATTACATCAAGCCATTTATAAAAATAAAAAGGAAGATCGAAATCGGTTCAAAGAATTTTGGCAAGTGGAAGTACCAACACTGATGTATGAACATCGAGATAAGTTGTTATTGGCCTTTGTCATATTTGCTGTTTCTATTTTTATTGGTGCGCTTTCAACCCTAAATGATGAAACATTTGTGCGCCTAATTTTGTCTGATCAATATGTAAATGCAACGATTGAAAACATCGAGTCGGGCGACCCTTTGGCGGTTTATAAAAAGAGCACTCAAAGTGAAATGTTTTTAGGGATAACAATCAATAATATTCGTGTGTCTTTTATGGCATTTGTAGCTGGAATCATACTGTCTTTTGGTACTGGACTTATTTTATTTATGAATGGCGTTATGGTGGGGAGTTTTTTTGGATTTTTCTATAAAAACGGTATTCTGACAACTTCATTGTCAGGCGTTTTTATTCACGGAGCATTGGAGCTTTCGGCTATTGTTATTGCAGGAATGGCGGGTTTTGTAATGGGCAATAGTATATTGTTTCCAGGAACTTATTCACGCCTGCATTCGTTTAAAAATGGCGTAAAGGACGGCTTGAAAATTGTAATTAGTCTGGTTCCGATTTTTATTGCAGCAGGATTTTTAGAAAGTTTTGTTACCAGGCATTATCAAAGCAGTTGGCTTTTGAATTTGTTTATAATTGTTGTATCTTTTGCCTTTATTATTTACTATTTCATTATATACCCCAATTCATTAAATGTTTCCCAGTCAACAGATTCAGAAATAAAGATTGATTAAAGACATATAATAAGATAACTTGATTTCGGTTGAATGTCAATCGGGTTGAGTTGTTAAAATGTACTTGGGTATTTAAATTAACACAAAAAGCTATGTCAACAAAGAAACCTATTGTTATAAAAAAAAGCAGAGACTTTGGAAAGGTAATGAGTGATACTTTTTCACTGTTTTTTCAAAATTTCAAACTATTTGCTAAAGTATTTCTAAAGATTGTTATGCCCGTGTTGGTATTGGGATCATTGGGTGTTTTAGTAGTTGCATTTATGGCTAGTGGTTTTGATCCTGTAAATCCTGATTTTGATGAATTTCCAATGGTTCCTGCGATCATTTTAGGAATAATATATGTTTTGTTTATATTCTTGTTTATCTATTGTTTTTTAAAAATAATGGTGGTTGCCTATCGCTTTGTAAAACTAAAATCTGAGGATGCTGAATATGCTGTTACAGAAGGGGATTTACTAAATGATATAGGTGGAGAGACAATGGCTATGTTGGGCAAAGTTTTCCAATATATGGCCTTGTTGATTCCCATAATGGTTGTTTTTGGTGGATTACAATACTTATTGATTAACCTTATCGGACCTTCAGGAATAATATTGCTGTTTATAGCATTGCCGATATTGATGTATTTCACTGTGGCGACTTCACTTTATATGGTTGTGTTTTTCCATGAAAGAATTGGTTTTATAGATAGTTTAAAACGATCTATGGAGTTGATTAAAGGCAAATGGTGGTTGACTTTTGCTTTAACAATGGTGATTAGTATGATTGCCAATTCGATTTCCTCTTTTATACAATATGTGCCGATGATATTTGTTATGATAGGAGCGGCATTGTTGCCTGAAGATGGATCAGGTTTGTCATTGTTTATCAGTGTAATGGGAATATTTGCTGTTTTCATTGTGGTTTTGACATTTGTTTTTTACATAATCAATTATATTTTCCAAAGTATTTGGTATCATTCATTGGTAGAGGATAAAGAGGGTACATCAATAATTGATAAAATCAATCAGATTGGTGAGGACAATGGAGAGGTGCAGTTTAGTTAATCTTTTAAATGCTTTATTCAGCAATTGAAAATATGCGTTTATAGTGTTAGTGTAAAATTTAAAGATGGCAAAAATTAAGTTAAAGAAGGTAAGAGACTTTGGAGAAGTGCTGGGGGATACCTTTGCATTTGTTGGGCAAAATTTTAATCCTTTATTGAAAATATTTCTCTTTTTGGTAGCTCCAGTGGCAATTTTCACAAGTATTTTTGCGGGCTATGTTCAAAATGAATTGGTGGGAAACTTGGCTGTTTATAATGAAGCTCTTCTGGATGGGGATATTGATAATCCATTTGAAATGCTGTCTAGTTTATTTAGTGGATATTACTTTGTAAATGTTTTACTAAGCCTTATTACTTATTCTATTGTCGCAGCAGCAATATTTACTTATTTGAAAAAATATGAAGAATCAGAAAACGGGGAAGTTGGAATGAAACAGATAACAAATGGCTTGTTAATGAAAATTGTTACACTCTCTCTTTTTATGGTTATGGCTTCATTGATTTATTTCTTTGGTACTTTGATGTTTATTATTCCAGGTGTATTTTTAATGATTGCAACTAGTTTGTATCAAAATGTTTACATAGTAGAAGGAAAAGGCTTTGTTCAAGCTTTTAAAAGATCAATGCAACTGGTTAAGGGGCATTGGTGGATGACATTGAGCTTGTATGCAACCATTGGTGTTTTGGTTTCAGTTATACTTGGTATTGTACAATTGTTGTTTGCATTGCTCTTAGGCGCAGGAAGCAGTCTGGTAACTCAAGAACCTTCTACTGCGCTTGCGGTCGTAACAGGAATAGCAACATTTTGCGGCTACTTTTTTAATTTTATATTCTGGGTGCTTATAGGAATATGGTATTATTCTTTGGTTGAAATAAAAGATGGAACAAGTGCTTTTGAGAAAATTAACCAAATTGGAAATACGCATACACAGGAGGAGATTGATAGAATGTTTCGGTAGGGATAACTGTCAGTATTTCATCCAAGAGAAAATTTGTTAAGATCAATTAAATATTTTTTTCGCCATTTAACAAGTTTAGATAAGATTCCAGTTTTTGAGTAGTCTCATTATTTCTTATATAAAGTAATAAGATATTTGTATCAAGTAAATAATTCATTTACTCAACATTGAATTTAACTCCTCAAATGATTCTTGGATATTTAATTTGCTAGCTTTTTCAAAAAAATCCTTTCTTGTTAAAGGTTTATAATTTTGTTCTTTTATTAAATCGTTAATAGTTACGTTTTTTCTTATCGGTTTAATAGCAGTTAAAAAGCTATTATCTGGTAGAATTTGCTTCATGTGTTGTTCAAGCTTAGAAATTGTTTTATCATCTTTAAGTTCAATGATTGCTCGAATTAAATTATATTTTCTTTGCTCTATTTTCTTAGTCATAAATATACTTTAGTGGAATCTATTTACCATAAATATAACTTTAATTTGTTAATTTTCAAAGTTGAAATCATTCATTAACCAAACAATTACTATCCTTCAGTTTTTCACGAATATTAGGCATTTGGATTTTGGTACTTTCATACGCTGTTTGAACAATCTCTTCAGCTTTTCCAAAATCGAATAAGCCAAAATCAAAAACCTCAGTTGGTTCAATTACTATGTCACAATTTTTTAGACGATTTTTAGTATTGTTCCAAATCATAGTTTCAAAGCACCTCATCGTAATAGAAATTACGTTTTCAACTTCCGCAGCATATTGATTGTTGTTGATATTTACACCAATCACTGTATCACAAATAGATTTGAGCGGTTCTACTGGCAAATTGTTAACCACCCCTCCGTCTACATAGGTATGTTCACCAATATTTTGAGGCTTGAAAATTATAGGTATGGCTGCTGATGCCATCACTGCATCCGTGATGGAGCCTTTGTGAATAATTTCATAATCACATTTATTCAAATTCGTCACAGCAATAAAAGCCTGCTTCTGAAGATCATTAAAATCATCAGATTTGGGCAAATGTTCGGAGAGAATGTCTTTGAGATAAGAGAGCCTTGTGAAGCCGCTTGTTGGCATAAAAGCAATATCGGTCAATCCAAATGCATAAACTTTTAGAATATTCGCATCTTTGGCAATTTCAAGCAGCTCATCTGGTGTTTTACCAGCGGCATACAACGCTGCAACAATGGCGCCTGCACTGGTGCCAGAAATGTGCGTTGGAAAAATTCCATTTTCTTCCAGAGCTTTCAGTATTCCAATGTGTGCCCAGCCTCTTGCACCACCTCCACATAAAGCAATTCCAATTTTATTTTCCATAGATACAATTTTCTTATAAATGTTAGTAAATAAATAAAAGGGTGGGTCACATTTTAGTAAATAATATTTAAAAAATATACATTTCTAATAATATTTCAAACCACAAATTATTCAATATTTTGTTCCCAATAAGGTAAAACGTCATTCTGCATACATGACTAAAAAAGATAGTCTTTTAATTCCTCATTATTCATTAAAATTTATCTTTGTGGTATAATCTGAAAATTTGACTAGTCTATACTCCAAAATACCCAAAAATATACAGAAAGCTTTGACTGAGATTGGCAAGGCTGCCGATGGTTTAAATATGCCCGCCTACATTGTTGGTGGGATTGTTAGAGATTTGGCACTGAATAGAATTGACAACATTAAAGATGTGGACATTGTCTGTATTGGCAGTGGAATTGATTTGGCACATGCAGCTGCCAAACAACTCCCCAATTCACCCAAAGTATCTTATTTTAAAAACTTTGGTACAGCGCAATTTGTAACGAGTGGTGTTGATTATGAATTTGTTGGAGCAAGAAAGGAATCTTATCAACGTAATTCAAGAAAGCCAATTGTTGAAGATGGTACTTTGCAGGATGATCAAAACAGACGAGATTTTACTATAAATGCATTAGCAATTTGTATAAATGAAAATCAGTTAGGAGAATTGATTGATCCTTTTAATGGAATAGCGGACTTGGATAAACAACTGATTCAAACGCCCTTAGATCCGGATGTAACTTATTCTGATGATCCTTTGCGGATGATGCGTGCTGTAAGATTTGCGACGCAGCTGGATTTTGAAATTTCAGCAGATTCGCTGGAATCAATTTCAAAGAATAAAGACAGAATTGAAATTGTATCGCAAGAACGGATTACTATTGAACTGAACAAAATTATATCTTCACCAATACCTTCCATTGGGCTTAAAATTTTGTTTGATACCGGCTTGTTGAAAATCATTTTTCCTGAGTTGTATAGACTCAAGGGGGTAGAGGAGCGAGAGGGGATTTTTCATAAAGATAACTTTTACCACACACTGAAAGTGTTAGACAATCTTTCTAAAAATACGGATGACCTTTTCTTGCGTTGGTCGGCAATACTACACGACATAGCGAAGCCTAAAACCAAGCGATTTGAAAAAGACCACGGCTGGACCTTTCACGGACATGAAGTTGTTGGGGCGAGGTGGGTGCCAAAGATTTTCAGGAAGTTAAAGCTTCCTTTGGATGACAGAATGAAATATGTTCAAAAGTTAGTTGCGTTGCATCACCGTCCTATCAGTTTGACAAAGGAGAATATAACAGATTCGGCCATAAGAAGGCTTTTGTTTGACGCAGGGGATGATATTGATGATTTAATGAAATTGTGTCGTGCGGACATTACCTCGAAAAATCAACAAAAAGTACAACGATTTTTAGAAAATTATGATTTGGTTGTTCAAAAGCTGGTAGATGTAGAGGAAAATGATAAAATCCGCAATTGGCAACCACCAGTAACTGGAGACTTGATTATGAAAACATTTGGAATAAAACCAAGCAAAGAGGTTGGAATCATCAAAAATGCCATTAGAGAAGCCATTCTTGATGGAGAAATTCCAAATGACTTTGATGCTGCTTATAACTTTATGATTATCAAAGCAGAAGAGCTTAATCTAGTGCCTGTAGTATAAGTTTGTTCAAATTAGACTATTAATATTTTAACAAATTTTGTTATTGATTGTAAATCAGATAAATATGATAAAAAAAATAATTTTTTAGAAATATAAATTAAAGTTATCTAACGATAGTTGATAATTATTGCTATCTTGATACTCGAAACACAAATATTTTAAATATTTATTGAATTTTGACATCAAAACTATTGATCTTGCTAATTGATGAAAATTGATTAGAAGTTATTGTTGTACTATTTTAGTTTTGTATCAAAGAGTGTTTGGCAGGATCTAATATTTTTATGATGAAAAAATGACTTGATTTTCCAGTTTATTCGCATAATAAATAGTAAGATTGAATTTTGAATACCAGTATAAATTAGGTACGTAAAAGTACCATTAAAAAGGGAGTCATTATTTCTTTGTATGGTCCTGCTGTTCCCTACAATATAAACAAATGGCTCCCGATTTTTAGTTTAGCTGAAATATGTTTGTGCGAAGGTAGTTAAAATTAGTATAAAAATTCCCATGCTGATTTATATGCTTCATTTTTTTCACAATATTCAATGAAGTCCTGGTAAAATTTATGGTTACCTAAAGTAGCACTATCACCGATTATAATTAGTTTTTTTCTCGCTCGTGTCATTGCTACATTCATTCTTCTATAATCACTTAAAAAACCAATTATACCTTTTTCATTGTTTCTAACCAATGAGATATAAATTACATCTTTCTCCTGTCCTTGAAAGCTATCTATTGTATTTATGGATACGGAGATGTTATTCAATTGTTCGGAAAAATAAGATTCAATTTCATTTTTAATATATATGACTTGTTGCTTATATGGTGAAATGATTCCTACTGTTGGCAAATGTGTTTTGTCAGCTCCGTCAATCAACTGATCTAAATGCCTCCACAATATTTTGTATTCATCGGGATTATACAAACTTTTTGTTTTTGGATTTTGAATTTCATCAAATCCACAGCCAGCAGTGTCTATAAATTCTAAAGCAGCACTTTTTTCACCATAAACGTTCAACCCTTGATAACGAACAGAGGTATCTGCTATTAGTCTGCCCTCATAAAATTGTTGATTGGAAAAACCCATTATCAGCTCATTCATTCGATATTGAACATTTAATAAATTTACTTGCTCCAAAACTGTAATTGATTGTTCAATTAATGTTTTTTCCAAACCTGCTTTGGCTGCTTTGTGCGACTTAACAGTGGGAGGCAGTTGAAAAGGGTCGCCTGCCAATATTACTTTTTCTTTCGCTTTAGAAATAGCGATCCAAGTGGCTGGTTCTAATGCCTGCGCAGCTTCGTCAATGACAACAACATCAAACTGTTTGTCCACAATGTACCTTCCCATTGAACCTACCAATGTGGCACAAACTACATCTGCTTCAGACAAAATTTTATCTACCAAATAACTTTCAATGATTTGAACTTGATTGGAAATATCTTTGGCTTCTTTGAAGAGTTGTTTACGTTGTTGCCTTTCTTCAAATCCAAAATTTCGCTTGTACTTTCTAGCAGCGGATCGCATTTCTTCTGCTTGCCTTTTCATCTTTTTGATTTCTTTGGCTTCAGCAGAATTATACAACCTCGCCTCAAGTGTCAAATTGATAATATCTTCATCTACTCTGGAAATATTACCGACACGAACGACATTCATTCCAACCTGCGATAACTTGGTTGCCAGCCAATCAACGGCAGTATTGCTAGCTGCTGTTGCCAGTATTTTTTTTCCTTCCAATGATAAAATGCGCATTCCTTCAACTATCGTGGTCGTTTTTCCCGTTCCCGGTGGACCGTGAATTATACATACATCTTCGGCTGCCACAATTTGTGTGATGGCTTGGTTTTGAGAATCATTGAGCATTGCCGAAAAATAAGCTTTCGTAGAATCATCAAAACTCGGCTTTTTTGTACCTTTAAATATATCTCGAAAATCAGCAAGTCTATTTCTATCTGCTTCGATTGCATTTTTCATAGCCTTATCCATTTCTCGATAACTTCTATCATCAAAAAGGAGGTCAATGCCGACTTTGCCCTGATTTAACCAATCAGGATGATCATTGTCATAAAGAAAAATTTTGATTTCAGATCTGTTGACAAAGTTCACAATTCCTTTGCAATGTGGATGTTCAATGCCTGGCTGATTGCTGAATAAATTAATCATTTTTCCAGAAGAAAATTGATGGCTGCCTGCTTGATTTTTGTTTCTCTCAAATACTACAAATGGCTGGTCACCAAGCCCATATCCAGTTTCTTTTAATTGTAAAGGATACCATGAAGTTCCATTTTTTGTTCGCTCTGATAAGCTTATTTCTAATATTGATTTATTGTATTGGCTAATGTCCTCATCCTTTTCCAAATACAAAGACTCCAATACACGCTCCAACTGCTCAATTGCTGATTTCATAAGTACTGCAAAAGTACAAATTCAAAAGCTACAAACCTCATTTGTCCGAGTTCTTAAAAATTAAAAGTATTCAAAAGCGCGCTGAATTCTACTTTTAATCGAAAGGCGAGTGGTACAATAAAAATTTGGATTTTCCAAAAAAAACAAAAAAAAAAATTGGACTGAAGTGATGACTTCCAATAATCTTGCCAAAAAATAGCAAATCGTAATTTTTCGATTTGCACAAGTAAGAATTATAGCAATTCTTTTATAAAAGGGTGCTTATTCCATCATATAAAAAGCTAAATTTGCACACAAAACGAATAATTTTTTCGTTACAAATTTAACCAACAACTTATAATGATGAAACTGCAACCAAGCGTTATAATATTTGTATTTCTTTTTTACTCATTTGGTTTTCTAAATGCCAAAACCGTCTATGTATCTGAATCTGGAAGTGGTGGCAATAGTGGAGAAAGTTGGAATGATGCACTTGACAACTTAAATGATGCCATTGTCATTTCAAATTCGGGAGACGAAATTTGGGTGGCTGCTGGTACGTATAGATTAAAAGATAGATCTGAGAGCTTTTTATTAAAAGAGGGCGTGAAAATTTATGGTGGTTTTAGTGGTACAGAATCAAGTATAGAGGAAAGAGATTTTTTGTTAAATAATTCTATATTACATGGTGATGTAGCGAACAATGATATCGAAGGAGAATTTCTTAGCAACAAGGGAGATAATGCTTTGCATGTGGTAGTTGCTTCTGAAGACATTTCTAAGGAAACACTTTTAGATGGAATGGTTATTTCTGGCGGATTTACCGATGGTGAATTTGGAGCAGGAAACGACAGGCAAGGTGGTGGGATTTTGCTAATTGGTGCACCGACAATTAAGAACTGCCTGATAACTAAAAATGGTGGTTACAATGGTGGTGGGCTTTGTTATGCTTCTGAAAATTCACAAAATGCTGTTTTGTCCAATTGTAGATTTTTTAACAATGAAGTAATATACAGAGGCGCAGGAGTTTACATAGGCGCATTTAACCTTGAAGTCGAAATTAATGACTGTGAATTTGAATCTAATTCTGCATTTAATGGTGGAGGTGCTATTGCAAGTTTAGCATCATCTTTAACGATAAATAACAGTGAATTTAAATCAAATGTTTGTGATACAATTGGTGGAGGTGCTGTTTATTTAAATGGATTTATTGGAGAACCAGTTTTGACAATAAATGAATGTACATTTAGTGATAACCAATCGAAATTAAACGGTGGTGCGATTCTTCTAACAGGGGCTAATGGTGCTTGTAAATCTGAAAATTCTATTTATGAAAACAATTCAACTTTTATAGTAGGACAGGGTGGAGCTATTTGTATTGAGAGCGGAAGTTTAAAGGTAACAAATGATGCTTACTTGAATAATACTGCTTTGGATGGAGGTGCTATTTATACTGCTGGAGACTCGTTAAATATAATGGGAGCAACTTTCAATGGAAACAATGCAGATGCAAATGGCGGTGCCATATATGTAGATGAATCGGTAATTTTTACAAGTAATAAAAATGAAATTATTAATAATACTGCTCATAAGGGCGCTGGATTTTATATGAATAGTGCACTTTCCAGCATCAATGCTTCTGAATTTAAGGAAAATGAAGCCTTTTTGAATGGAGGAGCGATAAATTCTAATGGATTTGAAACCTTGGTTGTCAATTGTGTTTTTAATAAAAATAAAGCTGAATTTGGTGCGGGTATAATTTGCGAAGGGGGGAATTCTTTATTGATTGTCAATAGTACATTTGTTAAAAATATAGCCTTGTCAAATGGAGCGGCTACTGTTACTTATTCAAATTCAGGAACGATAATTGTAAACACAATAGTTTATGGTAATTCAAGCGCAGGTGAAAGTGATATTTTTGATTTGGATTTTAATGAAAACACTTTTCCAATTATTAATACCTGCTTAGTCGAAGGGGGTATTCAGGGAATGGATGTTATAATATCTGACCCCGATTTTGTTAATTTTGAAAACGATGATTTTCATTTATTGCCTTCTAGCCCGGCAGTAAATATTGGCACAAATAATTTTTCTAACATACCGAGCTTTGATTTTGATGGTGTCGAAAGAGATGATGAACCAGACCTTGGTGCCTTTGAATTCCCATTGGATTTTCCATTAGACCCAAGTAACTTGGTAGCTACCACAAATTCTAGTTCAAGTATTTTGGTTGAATGGAATGATAATTCTGATAATGAAACAGCTTTCGTATTGGAAAGATCTATTGGTAATGAAAATAACTGGAATATTTTAAATGATGAAATAGAGCCCAACTCAGTTTCTTATGAAGATATTGGCTTACCAAATGACATTTATTATTACAGACTAAGAGCTGTTAGAGAGAATGCTTACTCTGAATACAGTAATGTCGATTCTGCTTTGATAAATGTTTTGACACCAGCAGCTCCAACCGAGCTAGATACTATTGAGGTATCTGATAGTGAAGTCCTTTTAAAATGGAGCGATAACTCTACGAATGAAGATTTGTTTGTTTTACAAAGGGGCTCGTCAGAATTGGAGCTTGTAGACTTTGCTACAATCCCACCTGGAACCAGCAATTATATAGATGATGATGTTTTGAATAATACTACTTACTTTTATGCTATAAAAGCTAGAAATGCTGATGGTGATTCTGAATTAAGTAACATTCTTGAAGTAAGGACAAAAATTGGGACTGGATTAGAAGTTTTGGATGTCGATTTATCTATTTATCCCAATCCAGTAAAAGAATTTTTATACTTGGATTTGACTTCATTGAGTGAAATATTTACTCAAATAGAAATATTTAGTTTAGACGGTAAAAATGTAAAAACGCTTCCTATTGACAATGGAAATGAATTTCTTAAATTAAATTTATCAGGATTAAATGCAGGTAATTATTTGTTAATGTTGTCAAATAAAAAACAAGCAATTGTTCAGCAGATATTAAAAAAATGAAAAAGCATTTATGAAAATAAGCTGTTCAATAACTGCTTTTCAATTTGATACTGTTCCTGCACCAACTGGTAGTAATAAATTTATGATCTTGTGCGCAGTCAAAAGCGACTAAGAAATCTCTTCAATCTCTATCACCTTATGATAGGAAGTACCATAATTGATATTGCCTGAAAGATTCTCAAAAACTTCTTCAATCATTTCATTTTGTTCATTAAATGTTCTTTCGTGAACATTTATAACATCGCCGTTGGGATTGCAAACCTCTTTTTTTACTTCGTTTTCGTTTGCATCGTATTCATATTTTGTATGAAACTCTACAATTTCACGGTTCAAGATAGTTTTGACAATGTGTTTTACAATAAGCCCGTTTTCAATTTTGAATTCCTCAACTTTTGACAATTTTTGATTTTCGTCAAATTCTTTCCTTTCGATCATCTCATCATTTTCATCGTACTTTTCCAATACTAAATTAATGAGCTTATTTTCTTCGTCGAAATATTTTGTTTCCACCAATCCGCCAGGTAAGTCTGCAATAACGATCTTCTGAGTGAGCTTTCCCTCCGCATCGTACATCTCGGTCGTTTCAGTGCCGTCTTCATTCTCCGTTTCTACAACTTTCTCTTGCAGTTCTCCCTCTTGAAAAACAGACTTGGTTTTAATATTTCCCTCTGTTACAATTTTTTCTTCTTTGAACAAATCATCACCAAAAAATCTTTGGAAAGCAATTAACTCCCCTTCATCATCGTAAGTGTATTTAATTTTTGTCACCCCTCCCTCCGTCGTACGCTCCGTCGATTCAATCAACAAATTATTTTCATCGTAAGTGTAATGACTATCTGAAGCAACATTGCCTCCCTGGTATAATTGCTGATTGATAACGTTGTTATTGTCGTCAATAATGGATACATTTTCAATTCGTCTTTCTTCTTCTCCCATTAATCTGACCGCAGTGAATTTTCTCATAAATTTAGTATTAGTTAGTGTATATTTAGTTTCATTTTTGTGCCGCAAAATTGCCGTCTCATCAATCTCTCATCAATCTCGCAACCTTCCTATAGGAAGAAGGCTCCTAGTACGAAAATATCTTTAATTATCCAAGCAATTCAACAAAAAACTTCAAAACCAAATTTGCTGGTCGCATTAATGCATTATTTATTTAGTTTCATTTTTGTGCCGCAAAATTGCCGCCTCATCAATCTCTCATCAATCTCGCAACCTTCCTATAGGAAGAAGGCTCCTAGTA
>JAHDGP010000016.1:0-10567 GCA_020627525.1 Bacteroidota bacterium | reverse complement strand
CGAAAATATCTCTAATTTCCAAAAATTCAACAAAAAATTAAAAAAATAAATTAGTGCTTAATAAATTTATCATTGGTAACAACTCTTTGCTGCTCATCCGTCAGTTGGATCATATACATTCCAGCAGCCAAATTAGATACATCAATCTGATTGGTTCTTCCATCAAATTGTTGTAAATGTTTACCAGTCATGTCATAAATATTTACTTGATAATTTGCTATGTTTTCTACTCCTGAAATGTTTAACAATCCTGTTGTTGGATTTGGATAAATGGCTAGTTTCACTTTTTCTAAATTTGAAATTCCTGTTTGAAATATTTCTCTTTGTCCAACCAAAGGACGAATCATCACAGCACCCGCAATTATTGACTCAGACCAAATTCCATTTGAATTGTAAAACGTTTTTCCCTCTGCAAATAAGTGTCGCATATCTCCCTCAAATCCTCCATCGTAAGGAATCAAATTATTGATGTCTTGTCCGATGTTTAAAATATCAGCATCGGATTGTTCTAAACCAACATAGAATGTTCCATTGATCAATGTATCACTTTCAAACAAATAAGTGGTAAAACCGCCAATTTCATTGGTGTAGTAGGGGGTTAAGCCTGATTTGCTCAATAATACGGTATCCTCTTTTGCAATACTTCCTGATTGGTCAAGACTTTGCCAAGCTTTTATGCTGAACCTGTTTTGACTAACATCTCCCACAATGTGGGTAAAGTAAATTTGTACACCTCTCAAAACAGTCGGTGCATTTGTTTCAAACTTCACAGCCAATTGTGCTCCTGGACCTAAAAGCCCATATGCTTTTTCAGCCGTTCCGTCATCGTATGCAAAGTAATTAGAAAATATTTGATTGTATTCTAAAGTGTCATTTTGAGTTAAAAAATCATTACCTGTATCTAAGCTCAAGTTGCAACGCACAACAATGTCTTCTTGGTCAATATCTTTATCAGCTCCTAAGTCTGGTAAATTATTTATATCAAATGGGGTAGATTTAGAAATTTCTTCACCTATTGCTCCTGAGATGTTAAATTGATCACTGCTTTCTATAGGAATGGAATCACACAATTCAAAAATATCATATTTTCCATCAGCATTTATACCTGAATTTAAATTATCATCATTTAAACGAACAATGTAACGCAATGAGTCAACAAACTCCTGCTCTTGGAAATCATAAAACTGATCCCACGGCATTGAATGGTAATTTTTTAAAAGCGGCTGCATATCGTATACAAATGCAATATCATTTGATATTTCAGATACGTTATTTTCAATTTCATTTAAACGAATGTAATCTAAATGCCACGGATCATTCATTCCTGTAACGGTAGCTGTGTTTCTAAATCTAAACTGAAATCCATCAAAAAAGAAAGTTTGACCGTCTTCAAAAGTTGAATCGTTTTTAATTGTCAGAACTACTTTTTCAAAAGTGGTATTGTTGGTAGCAGAATCACCACTGATTTTCCAAAGTTCATGCCAGTTGTCTTCACTGTCCAATGCTTCTACAAATAATGTATCTGTTCCATCAGGAAAATCACTAATTCCTTGAGGTTGGTAGAAGAAACCAAGATAAAGCGCATCGCCCTCAAAGTCATCCAAGCCACAAAAGGGGTTACTCGTTAGAACATCGGCTGTATCAGTTAACAATTGATTATTAACTCTGTATGGTTGACCAAATTCATTTAATCCATCCAATGTTGCTACACCCAAAGTGTAGGGTGAGTTGGCAAAAGTACGATTGACAAATGCGCGTTTGTCTGCCCACTTATTGGGGTTTGGATAAATTATTTCTCTTGAAAAATCTTCTAAAAAGGGGAGGTCATTTGAAGGAACATCTTCAATGGTAAAACCAAAATATGAGTTACAGGTAGAACCACCAATTTTTTTCCTCACATAATAATTTCCTGGTTCTAATGATTTAGGAAACAAACCAATAGTTCCGACAATTTCATTTGATAAATTAAATATTGCAAATGAAGTTGTATCCGATTGTGGGGTGATGACTTTTCCAATTTTACCATTTCCACAAAATGCATTTGTAATGGTGAATTTATCTTCCTCCAAAGGAATAGCATCAATACCGTCTATGGTAATAAATTGCTCACAATTAACAGCACCATCTCCACCTACTTTTACAAGGTAGGCCCCTGATTCAACATTCGTAAAAGTGTAATCAGAAGCACCAGTTTCGTCTATTAATTGATCATTCAGGTATAACTTGTTTTCCGAAACATCTGAATTAATGTTGATGGTAATGGAACCATCTGCTTCACCACAAGTTGGTTTTATTATCTCAACAATCTCAAAATTTATTTGATTTTGATTACATAATTCTGTCAATCCTGAATTGGACTTGTAATTAAAATCGTTGCTATAGGCTCTATTAAAAATTAAGTCGCTTTGTACTTCCTGTGCATTTGTATCCATACAAAAAGCAAGGGCAAATAGTATAAAAGGAATATATTTCATTATATATTTTTATCAATTAGGTTGTTGATCTTTTTTCGTTTTTGTCGAGTCTTTTTTAATCAATTCTTCTGGAATATTATCAAAGTCTAAATTATTGAAATCAATTTGTTCCCCTTCAATTTCATTTTTAACTTTTTTAGTGCTGTCTTTTTTCATTATAGATTCTGGTAATTTAGTTGGATCACTAAAGTCCAGTGGTTTGTTTTCGATCACTTCTTCTTTTTCTTCAAAATCAAATTCATCAGAAAAACCAGAATCATCCAGTAAGTCCATTGAGCTGATCGCTTCTTGTTGTAAAAATAAATCTACCGGCTCTCCAATTTTAATGATATTGAATCCGTTTGCAGAAGGGGCTTGCTTGTAAACAAACGCCGCCTCTTTGTAAATGACATCGTCGCCTTCAAAAACGGCTCCTATACTCAACTGCGAAAGTCGAATGGCAGCGATGGCTTCTTTATAGGTTAATCCAACTAAGTCGGGAACGTCAATCGGCTTATTGCCAATTCCATCACATAAGACCAAATCTACCTCTGTTCCCTTAAATATTTTTGAACCCAAATCAATAGATTTACCATTAATTTTCATATCCAAAACCGTATTTTTTCCCAAACAAGGTTGAAAAGTCGTTTCTCCCAACACCAGTCCGTGGTTTTCTAATTGGATTTTAGCATTTTTCAATGAAGAATCTTTTAAATCAGGAACTTCCGTCTTGGGTGGAACTTTGGCGTTGATGGTTAAATAAATCCTTCTATCTCGCTTAACTTTTTCCCCTGGTTCTGGAGATTGCTCCAAAATGGCTCCAGGTAATTTATTGTTAACGAAAGAAGAGTCTATAATCTTGTATTTCAGTGGTTTATTCTTTATATAATCATCTAATTGATTAATAGTCATTCCACGAAAATCTGCAACGGTAATACTCTCACCGTATCTAGTGTAACTCTTAAGAAACATTGTTGTTCCAAAATAAAGAAGCAACAATACAAGGATAAAAGCTATTAAATTGACAAAAATGGTGCGCATTTCTATATAGTAATTGTCGAGTGTTTTTTGATTCCATATTCAATAATCGCATCAATAAACTCATATGGCTTGTAGCCATTGAGAGCCGCTTGATGGAAAATTGCTGTTGCAGGTGTCATACCAGGTAAAGAGTTTGCTTCTATAACGATGGTTTCTACCTTTTCGGTGCCAAAAATACGGACAAAAGCATCAATTCTAGCATATCCTTCGATTTTGAGTAGTTTTGCTGCCTTATAAAGTGAATCTTTTACTTTTTTTGAGATAATTTTAGCCGTTTCGGGGTCTTTTGAGTAGCGGGCAGGGGTGATATTTTGCCCTTCACCTGCCAGAAATTTTTCTTCTAAGGATAAAATATCAGTGCTGCTCAACGCTTCTGATGGCTCCAACATTTCATAAACCAACTCATCATTTTCAATTTTGGTCAATAGTCCTCCTGTAACTTCTAAAAAGTGATCAGCACTTTGTTTTTGAGTGAAATTTTCAATAAGATAAACAGTCTTGTTAGGAAAAACTTCTTTCGGTCGCAATCCTAATGTTTTTGCAAAAGTTTCATCCAGTTCTGTTTCAACCCTGAATATCAGGTGCGTAAAAGCTTTTAGCTGTTCTTCATTTTTGATCAATTTTACGGCAGAGCTGCATCCATCATCAACAGGCTTTGTAATAAATGGAAAACTGAAACTATTTAAAATTTCTTGGTAAAATTTTTGAGCATCTGCTTGCCAATCTTTTTTGTAAACCAATTGCTGCTTCGAAATCTCAAAACCATTTTCTTTCAACAACTGATTGGTACGATATTTATCAATCGTAATTTGAGAACTCTCCACACAAGATCCGTTGTAAGGCAAATTGTATTTGTCAAAAATAGATTGTAAATGTCCATCTTCGCCAGGACGACCGTGTAAGGCGATGAAAGCAAAGTCTACCAATTCTACCAATTCCGTTAATTCGATTTTGACAGGACGTTGAATGGCAGTAGCAGCATTACCATACTTTTCCGTTAATATTTTACAGTCCTCTTTAATTTGCTCGACAACAGGATGCAGCTTGAAATTTTTAATTTTATCCGCAATGTCATCGGCATTGTCTTTCAATAATAAATTGATGGGTAACTGAAAACATTGAATGTCTTCAGCGGAGCCTGTTAAGAATATTGGAATGGGCTCGTATTTTGCAGAAGAAGCCAGTTTTTCATAGACATTCCTTCCACTTTCAACAGAAATGTGTCTTTCTGAAGAATAGCCACCAAGAATGACAGCTACTTTCAATTTTTGTTGATCAACAGCATTAAATGCCTCAATATTTTTATCTAATTTTTTTAGTAAAATATCATTTTTTGTATTGGCAAAAATACTATTCTGACGTTCCGCTATTGAATTTCGAATCAAAAAAGTCAAAAACTGAGAAGGGTTCAAGCCAATTTCTGCCGCTTGGTGAAAAAAGAAAGAAGAAGGCATCATCCCAGAAGTCGTATTTGGATCATTTAAAATAATTCTACCATCTGCTTTTATAAAACCGTCAATTCTTGCATAGACATCAAAACGCATGTAATCATACAATTCGCAGCAAGCAGTTTGTATGGCATTTATCTTATCATTGGATAAATTTATGGGTGTAACTTTTCTTGAAAGACCAGGTAAGTATTTTGAACGGTAATCAAAAATTTCTTGTCCTTTAACGATTCCAGTAGGAGGGAGTGCCACAGATTTTCCGTTTTCATTTTTTACAACAATACAAGAAAATTCTTCTCCTTCGATAAACTCTTCTACCAAAACCTCTGTTTCGCTGTCTAGTGCATTTAGTGTTAGGCTTTCTTTGCTTTCGGTAAAATGTTTTTCAAGAAAGTCTAGCAGAGCTTCAGGCGTGTAAATTATTTTTTGATTGATCTTTGCGGGTAAGCCAATATTCGACCTTAAATCACAAACTTCTTTCAGCCATTCTACTTTTGATTCTTCCTTTAAATTTGACCAAAATTCAAAACTGACTTTTTCAGTAAAGAATGCGGCATCACACATTTCACAAAATTGAGAAAAATCATCTTCCCAAAGCATCCCCACACCAATAGACGATCCTTGATTGGCAGGACGGCAAACCAGAGGAATTTGAACAGTACCTTTGATCGTATTGTAAATGGCGTTTTTATCACCAGTTTGCCAATCTTCTTTTTTTATACTGTGAAATCTGGTATTGCCAAAAGATTTGTTTTGGAAAATTTCTTTTTGGAAGGATTTATTCATCCCAATGGCAGAAGGCAAAATTCCAGAACCAGAATAAGGAATATTCAGGTATTCAAACAAGCCTTGAATAGATCCATCTTCCCCATAATTTCCGTGAAGCGCCAAAAAGGCAAAATCTATAAGAGAAGCGAGTTCTGTAATTTCAATTTTACGACCAATTTCATTGATTAATTCTAGTTGCTGTGAAGCATTTAAATCACCAAGCGATTCAGCATAAATTTGTATAGGTAATTGATTGTTTTGAATAGATTTTACAGAAGGGTAAAAATCACGAATACTCCCTTTGTAAATGTATTGCCAATCCAATAAAACAAAGTTTCCGAAGCTATCGACAAATATAGGTACAGCTTCAAACAAACTTTTATTTAAATTATCATAGACGGTTCTACCCCCCGCGAAAGAAACCTCTCTTTCACGAGATTTTCCTCCAAAAAAAATTCCGATCTTGATCATGGTGCAAAATTACAATTGACTCTCAAATCAACGAATTTCAAAGCGGATAATTGCAGAATTTAAGGATAAATATTAATTGTGGAAAACTTTATCGACTGAAGTGATGACTTACAAAAACTAAGCCAGTTTTTATTATTCCATCACAAGCTTTTAAGAGTCCTTGTTTTCAAGGCTTTAAAACTTAGTGAAGTGATGAGTTCCAAAAATTAAGCCAAAAAAAATCAATCGTCGTACAAAGTACCTACTCCTACCTTACTTCTATTCATATACCAAATGTTGTAATCTAAATTGTTGACAACTCCGTTGCCATCGCCATCCCAAGAAACAAACTGGTTTACGAGTGCGCTGGCTGATTTCCACATATTGTAATCAAGACTATTGATGATTCCATTGTGGTCGTAATCACCGGCAATCATTGCATAGCGACCATTTATTTGTTTTTGTTGATCATTTCCTGAAGTGGATGTTTTGCTTACGGTAAAATCAAAGGTACCTACTTCATTAATTTTCACAGCATTTCTGCTAATGATACCAAGATGATTGTAGTGATGGAGAGCAATGAAATATTCACTGCCCGCCATACTACTTAAATCAATTCCAAGAGAACCGTGTTCATCCATCAATAGACCATCTGTTCTTGCCAGCATTGCTTTTTGGAACTTGACGATTGCAGGATTGTTTTTATCCCTCAATTCGAAAAGAATCCAGTCTGCAACATTGTTGGTTTGCACAGTTGATTTGATCGTTTGATTGGTTGAATACCACCACGGCGCCTCAAAGAATGGTTGGCTGTTAGGTAAAAGCCCCATCTGGCTTAAATCGGATTTCATGTTTGCATCATTAGACATTAAGCCCTCTATGAATACCCTCACGTGCAATCTATCAGATTGATCACCCAATACAATAAGTCTAGTTTTATCTTTTGCTTTGTTGCTGTTTTTTTGTGCGTATACGGTATTGGCAATACCGTTATTATCTGTTATATATATATCATCAATGTACCAGCCGTTGCCTCCAAATAATGAATCACTTGCCATTCTAAACCTGAAATTTAAGTCTTGCCCTATAAATGCTTCAAGGTTGGCTTTGGATGTGATAAACTCCCCACTGTTTCCACTAAAGGCAGGTCGGCTGCTGATTGTGCTGGCAGGGTTTGTTTCAATTGAAGTATTGTAACCGTTTTCATAAAAATATTCTCCTAAATCAAGCCAAGAATATCCGCCATTGTTAGAAACCTCCACAATGCCTCCGTCCCAAGAATATTCGGTATCGAAATAGTGATTGAAAATAAATTCAGGATTGCTACCTTCAATTCTTATGGGATTGTTCAAGGTTAAGTAACTGTCTGATTTGGTAGAAGAATTTTTTACAAACCAAACTTTGCCATCACTGTATTGACTGCCACTCTTTGCTGTCCAATTGTTAGTAGACAATGGATTGTCTTTTGACCAAAGGTTACTGTTCGAATTTACATCTTGCATTAAAATGCTGCTCGATTTTGAAGCATTTGTTTTTGCATAAAAAGAAAAATTATAAGTGCCTTTAGGAGCTATTGTGCCAGTGGTTAATGTTAGAATATTGACTATTTATAGCATATCCGTTTGCATCTTGAAAGCTCCAACCATTAGGCAAAGTGTCTTTTACTGAAACATTGCTAATGCTTTGATCGCTGTTATTGAAAACAGTAATATCTATGTTGACGTTTTCCCCATTATTCAAAACAATTTCTGGTTCCATTTTTTGTTTGACACTTAACACAGGTGCGCAACTTGGTGGTAAATCAAAGGCTGCTATTCCGTCGCAACGGTCATCAGTTGAACCTTGATCGGCACTGTATCCCAACCCTCGTTTAGCAAACACTTTCCAAATCAAACATTTGTTAGCACTGTTATTGTTTACCTGATCAGCTAATAAAATAGCATCTCTCGCATCTACAAAGCCTGGACTGCAAGCTTGCATTTTTAAACCATCCACAACGAGTTGCATGGCCAAATTGTTGCCACCATTTCCGTTGTATAGATCATTGTCAAAGCCGTGTTTGTCAATAAGCTCCCAGGTCAAATCCCAAAGAACGGTTGCCCAAACAAAACCAACCCCATGAGGAACGTTTAGTCTGGCATCACAAAGGTCTTCGTAAGTAAAATTATTTACTTCAAATGAAGTGCTGTAATGTGCTGGTCTAATTCCCAAACCATTAGCGGGCTGCCCTTTTACATAAGAACCAATACTTCTGGGCTTTTCTGGAAAATCTCCATCTTTTAAAGTCATCATTAATGCAACCCAGTCGCTTATTCCTTCTCCCATTTGCTCTTCATTGTACAAGCAATTGGAGTTTGCAGGTCCACCTGTCAATCTGGTCGAGATTCCATGAGCAAACTCATGTGCAACAATTCCATTGTCAAAATCTCCATCAGCATAATTGATATTTCCTGAATTTGTTAAAGATACGTTTACATTGTTTTGCGACATGGCTTTTAGAATTTCGCAAACTTCTTTGCTTACCATTGCTGAAGGAATGTTTATACTTCCATCACTTCCTGCTAGATCAACCATTGCTTGATCATCGTTGCATACAATACATGCGATGGCTCCTGCATTTTGTGCATTTTTTACCTTTACTGTAAAATTGCAGCTGCCTCTATCTACCAAAGCAATTTTTCCATTTACTGAATTTGTAAAGCCGTTGCAGGCTTTCAATGGATCATTAGATCCGTCATTAGCCAGTACGATATTTCCTGTTATTTTTTGTGGAGCAACAGGAATAGAAGGACCAAAAAGAGCTTTGTTTACTCGGTGAGAACCAGCAATGTTTTCGGGTGAATTTATGCTTATATAATTAAGTGGTTGATTGCTCCAATAATACATTTGTAACCTCGGTTTACTTCCATCGGGAGGACAAACAAAATTTGCATTATTGTATCCATCTCCATCTTGAGCATCTGCAAAGATATAATCTCCGCCAATTCCACCTCGGTTTAAATTGTTGTTTTGAAAATTACCGCTCGCTTCGTTGAATCCGTATTGATACCAAACATCGTGCATGGTATTTACACAATAAAATAAATTGGTGATAGAGGCATCTGTATAAGTGTCAGGATTTAACGAAAAATTTGCGGTATAGTCAAAAATTCTATTGTTTTTTATAGGACTGCTTCCCAGTTGGTTATTGGCGGCGTGGTCTTCTTTTGCGTAAACATTGTTGCCACGTAAAAAAGTATATTCCACAATCCCATCATCGTGCCAGCCTAAAGTACCAGCTTGACCAGCTTTGGTCCACGGGTTTTGAATGATTTTACTGTTTGTTTCATTGGGATTTTCAGCAGGGTAGGGAAACACTCTGTAACTGGCACTATAAGACTCGACTGCTTTGGGTTCGGGTATATTGTCATTTGTATTTTCGTGAAATGTATGGTTGCAGGTAGGTTTGTTAAGTTGTGCTGTATTGCAACTTTTTTCATTTGAAAAACAATTATGAACCCAGTCGATTTCGTCAATTACTTCTCCTGTTTGTGCATTTAGAAAATATTGGTTCCAAACAGAATGATCTGCTTCATAGAAAGAAATCATCCAACATAATTCTACTTTTTCATTGTTGGGATAATAAACCAATATTCCTTGTATGGGTTCTGCTGAATCTTTGCTTTCGTGAAAAACAGTTTTGCTTGTTGGAATATTCGATGATGATTTAACAGTTGGAAGTGAATGATTGGACAAACCTTTGTGACTGTAAACTTTTTCTAATGCTAATTCTGGTTGAATGATAGTTTCTGTAGGAATAATTTTTTCATTTAAATTCGAAATGAAGTTTCCAGCACAATGGAGTATTTCGTTTTTGATACTTAAATTAAAGACTTGATTATACACAGGAATTTTATTGAACGTCTGATTTAGGTATAAATGAGATACCCCATTATTTTCAGAGGTATATAAATCAGTTACTTCAAAAGACTGGACATCTGACTCTGATAAACCAAAATCGATGTAATTTTCTTCCAAATAATTTTGAGCTAACTTAACGAGCTTAGATTTTTGAGCAAAAGTACTGTTGCAGCTAAAAATGATTATGAGTATGTATAATATTTTACGAAACATGATACCTTGATTTTTCAAGTTGAAAAAACTAAGGAGGGATATGCTTGACTATAGCAATTCTGTTAAGGATAAATTTTCCTATTAAGAATATATATATTTTCAGTTCAAAGAAAAAAGGTTAGGTAGGTAAGGAAAAGAGGCTTGGCATTTTACTTCTTTTGCTTGATCTTATATACGCCAGATTAATCCAAAAGTTCATATTAGCAAAATGTTAAACTGTTAATTGTCATTATGTAAATTCATATTGAAATTATTATAACATTTATTAGGCTTGTTTAATGAATTTTATCTCAC
>JAHDGP010000364.1 GCA_020627525.1 Bacteroidota bacterium | reverse complement strand
TTAAAGTGCCCCTTCGGACAATGGTCAACTCCGATCTTTGAACAAGGACGACACGGCAAACCCTTTACCTCCACGTTTTTGATAAACTGCATTTTGTTCTTACGATATGGCAACATACCAAACTCAGGAATTGTATTTCCCCACAATGCCACTATATCTTTTCCGTAAGCTGTTGCAATGTGCATCAAACCTGTATCATTCGTAATAACAAAACTGGATTGTTTAACGATAGAAGCCGACTGATTCAAACGAAATTTCCCACAGCTATTCACACAATGATTAAAACCTTGCGCTTGTAACTCTTTAACTATCTCCTCCCCTACCTCCGCTTCTTCGGGTCCGCCGCACAATATAATAGATTGAGATAAACGCTTGCAAATACTCAACACATTTTCCTTGGGCAAACGTCTTGTAAAATAACTGCCTCCTATTACAAATGCAATGTATTTTTGAGAATCAATTTGAGGAAAAGTTTGGTCAATATCAACCTGATCATCATTGTGAATAAAATAATCCAAACCTTGGTTATCGTTGACAATTCTCAGCGCACTGGTGGTTTCCATATATCTATCCACCATATGCTTTTGAGGTAGTTTATCTTTTTTGAACTTTACCATCAACCATTTCTCAAGGTTGATTTTATTGACCGATTTACTCTTAACACCTAGAGCAGCCTTAATTAAAAAAGAACGTTGATTACTGTGCAGATCAACAACATAGTCAAATTTTTCATTGCGGAGATTGGGCAATATTTTCTTATAGTTGTCATTGTATAAATGCAACTTATCTATATAAGGATTTTCGCTAAGTACTTGTTTGAATTTTTCTTTTGTAAGATAATGAACCTCAGCATTTTTTATCTGATCCTTAACGCACCTAATCACAGGAGTTGTCAAGACAATATCTCCAATAGAACTGAATCGAATGATCAGAATTTTCATCGCTTGTTACTGCCACCATAATTTGGCAAACCAGACGGAGACCTGCCAGCATTTTTTATTGCGTCGTATCTTGCCATATTTGCTGGATCTACAGCCGCCATAATATTTACAACTTTGATTTTTCTGCCAGGGTTAACAGATTTATCACCAAATATTTTGATTATCTCTTCATTTTTAGAAACTGTAAAAACCTTAACAGGCATAGAGTTAGGGTTGTCAATTTGTGCTTGCTTCAACATATTCAATGAAGCAAACAAATTCTCTTGCCCTTTAGCAAGATCATCATACATTATATCTAAACCGTTTCTGTGATATTTGTAGTAAGTCTCACGCAAACCTCTAAATCTTGGATTCAAATTATTCGCAACCAACCAATATCTGTTTCTACGATTATTGTCATCACTTGGCTTCCATCCTTCAAAAGATTGTCCCTGCATCCAGTTGACAATCTCTTCAGCCTTTCTGAAATAAGGCGTTCCACCTTGATTTACAAAAGAATCATAATCATAGCCAATAATGATATAAGCATAATAGCCAAGGGTAGCTGTCAGATTAGATACAAATGCATTTTGATCAAAATCTAAAGGCTGAAATTGAACATATTTAAACTCCAAATCTTTATCCTTGTGATTGAAAATAGTCGACTTATAATTAGTATTATAAACAGGTCTAGAAGACTGAATGCTCACCTCTGCTTTAAATTCTGTTGAAGAAATCTCCTCCAATACATTGATGATAAAAGTACATTCTATTTTTTCATTTTGACTATAACTCTCCTGCGTCCACTGGCGATTGTTTAGAAACTCTCTAATATCGTTTTCCAACGTTTCAAAAACAGCTGGATCAACTTTATTAAGCTTAGGCGTTTCAATTCTTACAGTCGCTTGTAGTTCCTGAGCATCTGCTTGCATAGCAAACAAAAACAAACAAAATATTAGTATGATTCCTTTTTTCATTATCAATATATTTCTAGTTCTGACTCATTTTTTCAGCATAAGATAAAATATCCAATGCAACTTCGTCCTTAGACTTTAACTCAAATTTAGTGATCTTATTATATTTATCTAAAATAGTAATTCTATTGGTAGCATGCTTAAAACCTGCACCTTTTTCACGCATCGAGTTCAATACTATAAAGTCTAAGTTTTTAGAATTTAACTTTCTGGTAGCATTTTCAATCTCATTGTTGGTTTCTAAGGCAAATCCTACCAACATTTGATGTGCCTTTTTACGCCCACCCATTGTTTTTAAAATATCTTTGGTACGGGTCAATTCAAGCATCATATTCCCCTTACCCGATTTTTTTATTTTCTTATCTGATGTTGTTATTGGTGTAAAATCAGCCACAGCAGCAGCCATAATAATTAAATCACTGCTATCGAATTCTTTATCAACAGCGTTAAACATATCTTCAGCACTCTTAACCGATGAAACATTGATTTCCTGAGACAAAGGCTTTAAATTCGATGGTCCCAATACCAAATAAACTTCCGCTCCTCTAGCCAATGCCGCTTCTGCAATCGAAATACCCATCTTTCCAGATGAATGATTGCTTATAAAACGAACAGGGTCAAGAGATTCTTGGGTTGGTCCTGCTGTAATCAGCACTTTTTTACCTTTTAAAGTGGTGGTTTCTTTATTTTCTTTTTGGTTAAATGAATCTCCAAAGAAACTATCCAGATATTCACAAATCGCTTCTGGTTCTGCCAAACGCCCTGCTCCATGAAGACCACTTGCCAACTCACCATCTCCAACTGGAATGACTTTATTTCCAAAAGACTCTATCTTTTTAATATTGTTTTTTGTGGATGGATGCAGCCACATATCCAGATCCATTGCGGGAGCCACCAAAACAGGACATTTTGCCGAAAGATAAACAGCAGACAATAAATTATCACAAATACCATTACTCATTTTTGCCAAAGTATTGGCAGTTGCTGGAGCAATTAACAATACATCTGCCCATAAGCCAAGTTCTACATGATTGTTCCACAATCCGTCATCAGATTCTGTAAAAGCGGAATAAACAGGGTTTTTAGACAAGGTTGAAAAGGTGAGTGGAGCCACAAAAGTCTTAGCAGCATCTGTCATAACAACCTTCACAACAGCGCCTGCCTTAACCAATAAACGGGTCAATATTACAGCTTTGTAAGCCGCAATACTACCCGTTACTCCTATTAGTATTTTCTTATTTTTTAAATTATTCACAAGAAACAAATCTAAATAATGGTTAAAAAATAACTCTTCCGTTTTAGGTTATTTTGCCATTACTTAGCATCTTCCTCAATATTAATATCACGATGATAAATTTCATCTTCAGCCATTTCATCCTGCGCAATCAATGTGGTATGAGGAAGTCTTTCATAAAATTTAGAGATTTCTATTTGCTCTCTATTTTCGTGAATTTCTTCTAAATTGTCAGTAGAACTTGCAAATTCATCCAATTTTGACTGCAATTCTCTCTTCATTTCCAAACTCAATTGACTAGATCTTTTACTTAAAATTGTAAGTGTTTTGTACAAATTTCCAGTATAAGAAGTGTAATCATTAAAATCCCTGGTTTGAATCGAAGGATTGATGCCTTTTGTGGCAATTTTTTTAAACTTACTCATTGTTGAATTTTGTTTAATTAATTTACGCTATCGTCTTGCTTAAGGGTTGGCAATCCAATAAACTTTTGTTTCTTTTTAGGTTCTTTTTTAATCTTTTCTATCGCCGAATTGCTTTCATTGTAAAAAGATTCAGCTTCTCTGAGATATTTACTCTCAGGAAAAGTATTGATAAAGCTAAGATACGACTCTAATACTTGGTTGTATCTTTCTTCTTGTTTTTCATAAACACTATTCTCAGCAAATAAATAATAAGATTTTAAAATCATAAAATTTACTTTTTCCTGCTCACTTGTTTCAGGGAAATCATACAATAAATTAGTATACGCTTTCACTGCAGCTCTGTATTCTCTCATATTATAATACAATTCAGCTGCATTAAGTGCCTTAGTTTCTAATTTTTTTCTCAATTCATCAATTAATCCATTAACTTCTCCAATTCTGTCACTTTTTGGATAATTATTGGCAAAAAGCTGAAACGCCTCAATTGCTGTTAATGTATTGTCTTGAGCCAAATCATCATCAGGAGACAACTTATAATAACAATAAGCTGACATAAATCGTGCCGTTTCTGCTCTGGAACTCTTTGGATAGTAATCCAAAAAGTTTTTGAAATAATATGCAGAAAACTGGTAATCTCCCTGTCCAAAGTAACAATATGGATAGAAATAGTACAAATCCTCCACATCACGGGTTCCCTTAAAGATACCAATAAGCTCTTCAAACAGAGGAATTGCCTTAACATAGTCTCCTCTATTGTAATAATGTTTAGCTTTTTCGAGTTTTAACTCATAATCACTGCTCTTTAAGAGCTTTTGATAGGAGTTTTGACATGAGCACAACCCAATAACAAGAAAAACAAGTAAATATTTATATAATTCCCTAATTTTCATCAGCCTGCAAAGATAAGATTTATTATTAGAACTTTTATTACAATTTCATATT
>JAHDGP010000363.1 GCA_020627525.1 Bacteroidota bacterium | reverse complement strand
CATTCTCTACCCGAAAAAGCATGCTCTTCAGCAAAGAGCAAAAGTTTTTCCAACCTGTTTTGTTTCAATTCATCCTTCAAATTTATATCATAATGCAAGCGAATGAGCTTGCGCATTGACAAATGCAACGTGATAACATTGTCTCTAAATCTATATCATTTAAATTTGCCTGATAATGCTTTAATTGGCAACATTCCTTCTGAAATTGGAGAACTTGACAAGCTAGAAGTTTTGTACTTAAACCAAAATCAATTAAGTGGTGAAATTCCCATTTCTATTTATGATTTATCAAATTTAAATTATTTAAGCTTTACAGACAATCAATTAACAGGAGGTATCTCAAAAAATGTTTACAACTAAAGGAAAGCATCAATATTTACTAAATATCGTAAAACTAAAGACTGGGGTCTATTTTTTAATACTTGAATCAGAAAATCAGGTACTTAAAACCGTTAAAATTATCATTAATGAACTATTTAATTCACTTTATTTCATATATTTATACAAGATTCTATCAAAAAACAGTACTCAAACAATATAAAAATAACAAATAACATATATCATGAAAAAATTCAATTTAGTATTAGTCGCTTTTTTAAGCCTAGCTTGCGTCTCACTAAACGCTCAAACTTCAAGTTTAAAGGTTACTTCAGCAGGGGATGTAGGTATCGGTACGGATACTCCTGATGCAAAATTAGAAGTGGTGGGTGACGCTAAAGCTCAAGGAGCCATCCTAAGAAAAACAAGTGGTTCTGCTTCCGTTTCTTGTGAAAAAGTCAGTAAATCTGCCTTTGCTTTTGGAGCAGGAACTCATGGTGGTTTTACTGTAGATCAAAGCTATCATTTGGAATTTCGCTCAAACACACGTGACAGAGTCTTAGGGCGTTATATCTCTGAAGGCAATCTGTTAATGAGATTTGAAAAAAATACAGGGGATGTTGGTTTTGGTGGAATAACCAACCCAACTACCAGTATTCATACCAACGGTAGCATTACTTACAATGGTTCATTATTTAATGCATCAGATCAACGATTAAAGAAAAATATGGTCGATATGAATTACGGATTGAAAGAAGTAATGCAGTTAAATCCAATTTCTTATCAGTACAATGGCAAAGGTGGTATTAAAAATATTGATAGAAAGCAATATGGATTGAAAGCTCAAGAATTACAAAAAGTAGCTCCTGAATTGGTTTCAACATTTACTCACCAAATAGAAGATGCGGAAACCAATGTAATTGCTTCAGAAGAATATTTAATGATTGAAGAAAGTGCTATCAAATACCTTTTGATGAATGCAATGCAAGACCAACAAGAAATTATTGAAAAGCAAGAAAACAGAATTGCTGATATGGAAGCTGAATTGAAAGCTATCAAAGAATTATTGAGTGGTGAAAGTTCTAAAAATACGTTCCAATCAATTGATGGCTCTTCTCTTGAAAAAGCTCAGTTAGGACAAAATACTCCTAACCCTTTTGATGAAAATACAATTATTGAATATTATCTTCCAAAAAATGTAAACAATGCGCAAGTAGCTGTTTATGATAATGCTGGAAAAATGATTAAGGAAATTAGTATTGAAGCAAACGGTCAAGGTCAACTTGATTTACAATTGACAAACCTTGCTTCTGGTACTTACCACTACAGCTTAATTGTTGACGGAAAAGTTCAGGATAGCAAAAAGATGATTTTAAAATAAGGTAATCCAGATAAACAAATATTTAACCCCTAATCAATTATTTTGGTTAGGGGTTTTTCTATGCTGTTTCAATACTGCTTTACTTGTAATTTCAACCTAGAAACTTCCTCTTTTAGCCAAGTCCTTAAATCAAAATAGGCAAAGGCTCTTTGTTCCAATGGATCTTTGGTCAATTTTTCTAATTCATTCTGGTAATTCTCCAGTAGCTCGATAAAATCTTCCATACTTTCCAGTTTCGTTAAAGATTTTAAAAATTTCACTATACTCTTTTCAAATTTATATTTGGATTTTTTACTCAATAAATACCTGTAAGCTTGTTTGATACTGCTTTTATAATCTTCCTTTTTAGCAAGATGATATTCCAATATTATTTTTAATAATTTAGAAAACATAAATATTTCCTGATGCACTTTAGGGTTGGGGTTCGCCAATATTTGATCAATCCAATCCAGTGCCAATTCGTGTCGTTTTGCTCCATAACACAATTGAAAAACGTGATACGACAGCATCGTTCTCCCTACTTCATTTACCTTCTTACCGTATTTCTCAAATCCTTCTTTTATTGGTTTAATGTGTTTTAAGCCTCCTACAAAATCTCTTCTATTTCTGTGTAAATTAATGGTGTGATAATAAAAAGATTCAAACAGTTTTACTTGTAGTTTTTTAGACTTTCTATACTTTTCCTCCTCCATCATATTTCGCAGTTTCTGCAAATGCATTTCTGTCTCATCTGTCTTTGCCAATACTGCCGTCATATTTAAAAGGTTATTTACAGACTGTACAAACTCCAAGGGCTTTCTATCCAAAATTTGTGGACGCGTTTCCATTAGGTCCACCAGCTTAGAAATGTATTTATAACAGTTTTCAAAATCCCTTAAAACAAAGTAGTAGGTAGAAAATATCTTGGCGCGCAAATACTCGGCTTGATACGACAAAGCCTGCCCTTCATTTTCCATCAAAGGAGAATGGATCACACTTTCTACTTTTTTAAAATCTCTTTCGTTTCGGACAATCCCCTGCAAATTATATTGATAATACAATTGCGTATTTAGCAACCAGTATTCATTTATATTATCCAGTTTTTGCAGTACTTCTTGCTCCTGGGCTTTCAATGTTTTTATCTCATTGAATTTTTTTCCAGCATAAAACTGACTGTCCCACACCTTCTTTTCCCACTTTATTATTTCAGGATAAATGCTTAAAATCTCATATTCCTTTGCCAACTTTTTCGCTTTCCGAATGTGTTTATTTGCTTGGTCATATAAATTTTTATCAAACAAAAAAGAAATCCTCCTAAGCAACTCCAATAACTGATTATCGACATTTTTTTGTGAATGATACTGATTCATACTTCGCAATATCAAATCATACAGGTAAGACTTTGCGACGGAGAAGCGATTGACGAACTTTTTTCCTTCAAATTTTTTGATCAATTTTTTCTCATCATATTCCACCAAATTGTCAATGGCATCAAACAAATAAATGTAATTATTTTGCTCACCTATCACATGACGGGAAGAGTAGATTTTGAAAAATCGTTTCTCCGAACTATTCAGCGACTTGATTAATTGAAACAATTGGTCTTTCTGTTTCATATACAAATATAATGCGAGAATGATCGAATGCAAGAATGCGAGAATTTTTAATACATTCTTGCATTCTCGCATTCTCGCATTAATTCTGTAGCTTTGTTACCAAGGAAAAAACGTAAATCATGTCACCAATATATATTCTACTTATTGCCCTCGCCTATTTCGGTATGTTGTTTCTCATTTCATTTAGAACGGGGAAAGATAATAGCAATGATACTTTCTTTCGAGGTAAAAAAGAATCGCCGTGGTATTTGGTGGCATTTGGCATGATCGGTGCTTCCCTTTCGGGTATCACCTTTATTTCGGTTCCTGGTGCTGTGGGTGCGGCAAATTTTTCATATATGCAAATGGTCTTTGGCTATTTGCTTGGTTATTTTCTTATTGCGACAGTCTTACTGCCCCTCTATTACAGCCTCAATCTCACCTCTATTTATTCCTATTTAGAAAAACGATTTGGGTTTTGGGGATATAAAACGGGAGCGGGCTTTTTCCTTCTCTCAAGGGTTATTGGTGCTGCTTTGCGTTTGTACCTGGTAGCCGCTGTTTTGCAAACTTTCGTTTTTTCTGCTTGGGGTTTGCCCTTCTGGTTTACAGTCAGTGCCGCTATTTTATTGATATGGTTGTACACATTTAGAGGTGGTATAAAAACCGTCGTTTGGACCGATTCATTGCAGACTTTCTTTATGTTGCTATCACTTGCTTTGGGTGTTTATTACATTTCTAGCGAGCTTGGTTTAGACTTTGGACAAATGGCTGAAACGGTTAAAAACAGCCCCTATTCAAAAATGTTTAACTGGGATTTTTCAGGCGCATTGTTTAGCAAAAGCTTCCCGATGCAGTTTCTAAATGGTGCTTCCATTGCCTTAGTGATGACTGGTTTGGATCAAGATATGATGCAAAAAAACCTTACTTGCAAAAATATTGGAGATGCTAAAAAGAATATGTTGTGGTTTAGTTTGATATTGGTTGTTGTTAACTTTGTTTTCTTGGTTTTAGGCGCCTTGCTTTACATTTATGCCGATAGCAAAGGCATCAGTATTCCGACAGAAACCATCGACGGAGTGGTGAAAAACAGACCCGATTTGCTGTTCCCTGAAATTGCATTGAACCACTTGAATCCGTTTATGGCAAGTATTTTTGTGATTGGATTACTAGCCGCGGCTTATTCCAGCGCAGATTCCGCATTGACCTCTTTAACAACCTCTTTTTGTGTGGATTTCTTAGATTTTGAAAAAGGTGAATCTCCC
>JAHDGP010000362.1 GCA_020627525.1 Bacteroidota bacterium | reverse complement strand
TCTCACTACATCTTGGCCTTCAATTTCAGGTAGTGCCCTTCTGTCAATTTTTCCATTTGGTGTTAATGGTATATTTTCCAGTTCAATTATAAATACTGGCACCATGTATTCTGGCAATAGTTGCTTAAGATTTAAACGCAGCTTTTGTTTGTCTACTTTTTGTTTGGATACAATATAAGAGACGAGTACTTTTTCTTTCTTTTGCTCCTTGACTATTGTAACTGCTTCAATTATTTCGGCTTGTTTTAGTAAGGAGTGATCTATTTCGCCTAGTTCTATTCTGTAACCTCGTAACTTTATTTGGTGGTCTTTTCTTCCAACAAATTCTAAATTGTCCTCCTCCAAGAGTCTAACCAAGTCGCCTGTTAAATACATTTTTTCTCCTTCGACGAACGGATTTGGAATAAATTTTTCATTCGTTAAATTGGGTCGATTCCAATAGCCAGCTGACAATCCAACACCAGAAATACAAAGCTCACCAATTACACCTTTGGGCTGCAACTGCATTTTTTCTGACAAAACATAAAAGGAGGTATTGTTTACTGGTTTGCCAATTGGTATTGACCTTTCGAAAGATTTTTCCAATTTGTAACAACTGCTATAAGTAGTATCTTCTGACGGTCCATACAAGTTTCTCACTTCAATTTTATCCAATGGAAGGCTATGGCTTAGACTAACAGGTATTGGCTCTCCTGCCATATTTATTGCAATTGCCCCCTCAAATGTTTCTCCACCATTTGACAATGTCTGAATTACTGAAGGAACTGTATTTATCAATACCTGTTTGTCATTTTTTAAATATTTAGGAATTGATAAACCATTTGGCAATATTCTAATTTTCTTACCAATACACAATGGATAAAACAACTCGTATACAGAAAGGTCAAAGCAGTGAGAGGTTACAGCATACATTGTTTTAAATGGCGTATTGGCGAACTCCTCTTTTGCCCACGTTAGCATTGACACGGCATTGGTGTGATTTAGCATTACACCTTTGGGTTTTCCTGTTGAACCAGATGTGTAAATTATATAGGCTAAATCCGATGATTTTATTTTTACCGAAACATTTTTATTTAAATACTTCGCTCTTTTTTGAAAATATTTTTCTAATAAATATTTATCTATTATCTTTTTACAATCACCATCTTTTTCGATAAATTTAATTCGATCTTCTGGATATTGAGGATCTAAAGGAATATAGGCCGCTCCCGTTTTCTGAACAGCCAATAAAGTTATTGGCAACCATTCATTTCGGTCTAACTTAACTCCTACTCTATCTCCCTTCGATATGTTTTCTTTTTCAATTAAATAGGTGGCGAGACCATTTATTTCTAATTGTAAATTTCTATAATTTATTTCATTTTCATCAGACAATATTGCGATTGAATCTGGTGTTTTACTTACCTGCTCGTCAATTAAATCCAATACAGTTTTGTCCGTTGGATAGCTACTTGCTTTGTTTTCTAAACTCGCTAAAATTTTACTTTCTTCTTTATTTGTTAAAAGAAGTGTTTCTCCGATAAGCAAATCTGCATTTATTATCGAATGTTTTAATAAGTTTTCTAAATGAACAAATATTTTTTCAACAAACAATGTATTGTAAATATCTGTATTGAATGCAAGACTGAGTTCTAATCCATTTTCATTTTCATAAAAAACAAAGCTCAAATCAAACTGTGAAGTATTGGTATCTAAATCAAAGTTGTGAACCTCAAAATCACTCGATCCAGAATTTGAATTTATGTTTTGTAATTGATTTTGATTTTGTAAAACTACCAGAACGTCAAACAATGCTGATCGACTTAAATCTCTTTTCAAATTCAATTTATTCACCAATTCATCAAATGGATATGCTTGATGTTCGTATGCTTTTACCAATAAGTCTTTTTGTTTTACAAGCAAACTTTTAAAACTATCATCACTTGAAATTTTTGTTCGCAAAGCAAGCGTATTTAGATACAAACCCAATTGATTTTCTAAATCAGGATGTTCTCGTCCAGCAATGGGTGTACCTAAAATTATATCATTTTGATTGGTGTAACGATGCAATAATGCATTTACACCAGCCATTAATGTCATAAATAATGTAGCGTCATTTTTTTGTGAAAACGTTTTCAGCATTTCCAAAAATGAATCATCGTATTGATGACTAACTGTCCAACCATTAAAGGTTTGAATCAATGGACGAGCTTTGTAAGACGGCAGATTTAGCACAGGCAATTCTCCAGAAAATTGATTTATCCAATAATCTTCAGACTCTTTAAATTTCTTATTTTGTAAATTTTCATTTAACCAAAAAGCATAATCTTTGTATTGAATTGGCAAGTCGTTTGTTTCAACCGCTTCTCCTTTTAACAAAGCATTATAGTTTGTTACTATTTCAGACATCAATACTTCTTGCGACCATCCATCTCCAATTATATGGTGCTGCGATAAAAAGAAAATTGTTTCATTCTTTTTTAATTGAATGATGCTTGCTCTTAATAAAGGTCCACTTGCTAAGTTAAATGGCTGATTGTTGCTGTTGATTAAATATTCAGATAGTTCCTTTTCTACATCGCTATTTTCACTATAATCTATTCTATCAGTTTTAAAAACAATGTCTTTTACTGGATGAATGTATTGCCTGACCTCACCTTCATCATCCGTCTTAAAACTTGTTCTTAGTATTTCATGTCTTTCAATTAGTTTCAACAAGCTTTTTTCTAGCAAATCTGCATTTACGTCTCCAATCAATTTAACAGCAGATGGCATATTGTAAGCCAAATCACCTCCTGCCAATTGACTCAAAATCCACAGACGATTTTGCGAGGCTGTTAGCGGGTAACTTTCTTGTATTGGTGCTAAATCAATTTGCTTAAATTGATTGTTGTTTAGGTTTTTTGCTAATGTTTTGATGATTGGATTTGTAAAGAAAGACTTATAGCTGATTGTCTTACCCAGCTTTTGATTTATTCTATTTATCACTTGTCCAACCTGCAGACTGTGTCCTCCTAAATCGAAAAAATTGTCTTCTATTCCAATGGGAGCAATGTTAAGAACTGCCTCCCAAATTTTCACCAATTCTACTTCTTCGAAAGTTTTAGGTGCGCTGTAAACATTTCGTATCATATCCTCACTTCCTATTTCAGGAAGTGCTTTTTTATCAACTTTTCCATTGTTGTTCAACGGAATATTATCGACTGCGATAAAATAAGAAGGAATCATAAATTCTGGCAATAATTTTCTAAGCTCTTGCCTAGCTTGCTCTTTATCAAATTCGCCTTCACAAACCAAATATGTTACCAGCGTTTTTTCATTATTTTTTTTAACAACAATTGTTACTACTTCTTGAATATTTGCTTGCTTAGAAAAAGCGGCATTTATTTCACCTAACTCAATTCTATTGCCTCTAATTTTTACCTGATCATCATCTCTTCCAACAAAATCCAAATTTCCATCAGGAAGCCATCTTACTAAATCACCTGTGTTGTACATTTTGCCATTGTCGAAAAACGGATTGGGTACAAATTTCTCATCAGTGATTTCAGGTTTATTTAAATATCCTCTAGCAACACCGTCACCTGCAAGATACAAAGTACCAATTGCCCCAATTGGCAGTGGTTGCAAATGCTCATCTAAAATATAGGCTTGGCAGTTGGGGAGCGGTTTTCCTATAGGAATTGCTTTGTATTTTTTATTGCTAATTAAATAAGTAGTTGTAAAGCAGGTATTTTCTGTTGGACCATATGCATTATAAAGTATTAGGTCTTTAAAGTTTTCCTTAACTGCCGCCACATGAGGTAGCGAAGCAATTTCACCACCAAATACCAGTTGTTTTAAATTTTTAAAAATATTGATATTCTCATTAACAATTTGATTAAACCACGAGGTCGTTATAAAGAAAGTATTTACATCATGTTTCAGAACGACCTTTTCAAATTGTTTGAAATCAAGCAAATTTTTCTTTGCAGCCAACACCAATTTTGCACCACTTAATAAAGTGCCAAAAAATTCAAGAATCGCAGCATCAAATGAAAAAGACCCAGTACTCAAAAGAACGGATTCTGAATCAATTGGGAAATATGTATCAGGAATTATTAGGCTGATGACATTAATGTGCTCAACCAATACCCCCTTTGGATTTCCAGTTGTTCCAGAGGTATAAATTACATATGCTAAATCATTTGGCGAATTGGCAATTGGAGGATTTTCAATTGAATATTTATGACTTACCTTTTCAAACTTATTGATTTCCACTTCATCAATAATAACTTTTGCATTTATATCATTTTCAATATACTCAATTCTCTGATTGGGGTATTCTAAATCTAATGGAGCATAGGCGGCACCAGATTTCAATACAGCCAATATTGAAACAATAACCCATTCACTATTTTCTAGTTTAATTCCAACAAAATCATTTGGTTTTAAGGAATAATTGTCATTTAAATACCTGGCAAATAAATTTGCTTTTTCGTTTAACTCTTTATATGTAAATTTTTTATCCTCAAATACAAGTCCAATTTTATCACTGCTAATTTCAACTTGTTTCTCAAACAATTCGATTATCG
>JAHDGP010000361.1 GCA_020627525.1 Bacteroidota bacterium | reverse complement strand
TAGCAAAAAGGTAGTAAGTATGATTTTCGCATTCATAATATTTGTTTGGTTTTTGTTTTTGTATTGTAAAAGATCTATATATAGAAGTTGTTCTAAAATAAATAGATTCAGACATAGCTATGCCATGACACTTTTTGAATGAGTCTAGGTGGTATTTGATTTTTAAGATTGAGTTTCCTTTTGTTAGGCAGTTATAGCTATGAAAAAATGCATTTCAAAATATATTTTCAGGATAGGTGGTTCTATTTAATAGAAATGCAAAATAGTATGATTCAATGGGAATGATTTATTGTTTGTAGTTATTATTTCATATAACTTCTTTAGAAGAATAAATATATTAGCATATAAAGGTCGTAATATTTCATAAAAAATATTTATGCTATATCAACAAAAAGTCATAAAATCAAACGTATATCTCGTTATTAATAAAATTTTGCAGAATTTAATCAAAGAAATACATTATTAAATGAAATTTTATTGGGCTAAAAATTTTAAAGAATAGAAAGTAAAGAAGATATTTTTTAAACACATCGATAATTTAACAAATATTTGGGTCAACGAATTATTACGATGGTTTTTGCATTTATAAATTTAAAAAATAATGCAAATACACTGTTATGAGTCAACACGTTGACATTTAAAGTCCATAAGAATCAAGATATTAATATAATATTGCGTAATTAATAATTCATTTATACTAAAATATATTTTAAGGACGCTGTTTTCTATAAAATTGAATGGCTAAATCTGCTCTTGAAATTAAACTATAAAATAAGTTCACTCCAAACATCCAAATCAACATTCCATTGTAATGTTTGAGCAGTGTCGTGAGTTGATACAGCATCATCTAGAATTTCGTTTTTCATAACTTCTTGTATCAGCACAATTTGAAAGCGTTTCTTAAAAAATCGGTTCTCCTGTTCCATCTATTTTTAATAACGCTAAATCAAAATCAAAATTCGAATTTGAATTTGAATTTGAATTTGAACTTTCAATATGTCCAGCAATAATATATTGATTTTCCTGAAATTCAATTAACCGATTAGCTTGTTCGTAAATTTGTCCACCATATGATTTTTGACATAAAATTGCTCCGTCACTATTTACTTTTATAACAGAAAAATCTGATTGTCCACCACCGCAGGCAACTGCTGTTGATAAAATTAAATGAGTGTCATTTTCTATTTCAATAATATCTCTTAAATCAGCGCTTAATTCTGGTGCGTATGTATTTTGCCATAAGAGCTATTGGCAGAAAAAACGTTTTTCTCACAAGTAGATAAAGTATCCTCTTTACAACTGAAGAGGTTAAGAATTAGAAATAGTAAAAAGATAATAAGCTTTGAATTCATTTGAGTGTGTGACATATCTGGGGAAGTCCAAATTGAACCTGTGTATAATGTAGACTTTTAAACAGGAATTGAATTAATTCAAATACAATCGCACCTAATTTGTCACACTCAATTCATTTTAATTGTTGAAATTTGCAAATAATTTAATCAGCGGAACAAATCAACCTTAATGTCGCTTCTGCCCCGAAAATTCCATCGCCTCCCCTTTGCCAAAGCCATAGCTAAAGCCAAAGGTGATAAAACGGCCTCGTTGCCGACGATTGTACAAATAAAAGTCTGTTTGATTGGTTTCAGATGCTCTGATTCGGGAGGCAAAAACATCTCTGATACTCAGATTGAAAACACCTTTTCCTTGCAATACTTTTTTTCGAAGACCTAAATCTGCGAATATATTTTGAGCATTTTCCCCTTGTACCGTTTGGATTTTAGATTGGTAATGCCCTGTTATTTCAAAATCAATTTTATAAGGAAATTTGATTTTACAGGTTACTTTAGATGTCCATTGGTCGGCAATGAAATCAAAAGAAGTTTCATCAAAATCTCCTTGACGATTGAAGTAATTATAATTGAAATCTCCATTTAAGGAAACTTTCTTACTGATGGAATACTTCGCATTGACTTCCACGCCAGTCGCCCGATTGGTCCCTAAATTTATAGGCTTAGTCGTATTGACATTGTCTTGAAAAATGGAAACCCGTTCTATCATATCTGTTGTATACCGATAGTAAACACCAAAATTGAAAGAAGCTTTTCCAGCAATATAAATGCTAGAAATTTCATAGGAATCCGTAAATTCTGGTAGCAAATCAGGGTTACCTGTTCGGATGGTGAGGTTGTTTCTAATATTGAAAAACGGATTCAGATCCCAGAGACGTGGTCGGTATATTCTGCGAGAATACCCCGCTTGCATTGAGAAGGCATCAGTCAATTTATAAGACGTATGTAGCGTCGGAAACAAATTGTTAAATTTTCGATCATTTGATTGGTTGGTGTTGAGGAGTAAAGTTTTTAAGTCTGTATTTTCTAATCTCAATCCAATTTTAATGCCCCACTTGTCGCCTTCATAAGCCCCTGTTCCATAAACGCCCAATACCTTTTGGTCGTATTCAAAAATATTGGTTTGGTCTTCGTCAGGCACCCATTCACCGTTAATTGAATTCCGTACTTCGAAATCATTGCTTACGTTATTGACCACATATTGAGCACCCGTTTCGAGCGTTATTTTTTCTTTAATTGGTCTGGTATAATCGATGCTAAACGTATATTTTCCTTCTTGAAAATCGGTTGCTGTTTGTTGGTCATTAAAATTTTCAGTCCCTAAAGTGACCTCATTGAAAAATTCAGAAGATTGTTTTTTACCAAAAAAATTGCCCAATGCACTTGCTAGCAAAGTATGATCTTTGTTGCCTTTGATATTGCTTTTATATTGCAATTCGTAACGGTATTTTGGATTCGTGGCCTCCGTGGTTTCATTCCTATTCCATTCAGAATATATGTTCTTCGTTTCGTCTGTCGCAGAAAAGTAGGACAAGGAAGGCTGCTCCTCAATCTCATAGGCAAAACTACCTGACAATGTCAGTATATTGTTTTTGTTGATGTGATAATCCGTACCCAAAATCAAATTGTAGAAATTTTCATTTCGAAACTCCTCTCCTACAGATGTAATCGTCGTATCGCTTTTCAGATTCTCATTGATATTTTCCACATCATTGGGCAACTCCCGATAGCCTGCACCAATCTGACTAAAGAGATTGAACTTTTCCGTTCGTCGATTCAGGCTTAACCCAAAACTATGGTTGTGCGGCACACCAACATTGATTGTAGCCGATCCGTTGATCCCTTCCCGTTCTTCTTTTTTGATGATAATATTGATGATACCAGAAGTACCCTCAGCATCGTATTTGGCGGAAGGGTTGGTGATCACCTCAATTTGCTGGATCATATCAGCCGTTATCGTGCCTAGTGCATTCCCTTGCTCACTTGCCAAAACTGATGGTTTCCCATTGACCAAAATCTGTACCCCAGAACTACCTCTTAAGCTGACTTCTCCTTCTATATTCACATTGACAGAAGGCACATTGTTCAATACTTCCAAAGCGCTGGCTCCATTAGTACTTAGGTCTTTCCCAACATTAAACACCCTTTTATCAAGTTTAAACTCTGTTTGGGACTTTTCAGCCCGTACCTCAACTTCGTCCAATAGTTGGCTGTTTTCCAATAATGGAATAGTACCTAAATCAATTTTGCCATTATGGATATTGAACTCCTCGATAGTCTTTGTCGCAAATCCGATGAAGCTTATTTCGATATAAAAATCTTGTGTAGTTGAACTTATTGAGAATTGGCCATCGATATCTGTCGTCGTTCCTGTGATTGCCGTTTTGGTATTGGAATCTCCGAGCATCACCGTGGCAAATTCGATGGGTTGTTGACCGTTATTTTCTACGACTTTTCCTTTGATAAAAATCGTTTGATCTTGGCCGATTAGTGGATTGGCCACAACCATACTAAATAAAACTGCTATGTAAAAACTATATTTTCTCATTGGTTGAATGATACTAAATTCTGTGTTATAAGATTGAATAAAGGTAAGAATTAGTAGGTGAAAATATGTCGTTTGAATTGGAAAGTTGAGTATTCTTTGTGCTACTTTTAATAAATAACAACTTACAAGGCTATCATCATTTAGTTAAATTTAATACGTCAATTAAGAAAAATATCCTATTCAGGCAGGACAATTTCTGGATTGTTATATTCCGTCAACCAATCTTCCATATTCCCGTCAAATTTCCAAAATAGTGTTAAATCAAACATTCGATCATTTCCAATATTTACCGAGCCAACAAGTTCTATTTCATTTGAATGTACCGTAAAGAATTCATACCAAAAAGAAGAGGCAAGACCACCGCTAAGAGCGCAAAGTATAATACAATTTTCAGCGTATAAAATATACTCAAATTTGGAGTTGGGTCTATCTGCTATTAAAGTGCATCCAGAATTCCATTGGGCTCCATTTCTTGCATATACGTCTGAAATTTTCATTGGTTTATTTAGAATACAGTATTTTTCATTTATGAAATGCTCAATTAATGTTTTCTGTACAATATTCATTGAATCAAGTTCATCGCATTTTTCAAAATCATTGTTTAGCAATAGTTCTCTTGCTTTACTAAATTTAGCAATATTATTTTTGTGTAATCCTAAGACTTGTGTTGTTATTTTTGCTTGTTCA
>JAHDGP010000360.1 GCA_020627525.1 Bacteroidota bacterium | reverse complement strand
AACACCTCAACAGTTAATGGTTTATTGATAAATCCAATTATTGGTAATGATTTTGCTTTCTCCCTATCATTTGGATTAAATGAGGTAGTCAAAATTACAACTTGAAAGAAAAGTTCATCAAAAAAATCCAGAAATTCAAAGCCATTCATTTTTGGCATATTTATATCTAAAAAAACAAGATCAGGTCTTTCTTTGTATATAATTCGTATTGCCTCAGTTGGATAGTTGACAGCTCCAATCAACTCAACCTCATCAAGTTTAGCTTTTTTAATAATCAATTTATGCAATACATTAGTCGCATAATCATCATCAACTAACAATATTTTTATTTTTGAATCTGTTTGTATTTGTTTAACATTGTCCAGTTCAGATTCAATTTCACCAATTATATTAATTAAATTACTAACAATTCTTGAATAAGAAATCGAATTGTTTTCAATAGATATGGTACCCAGTTCTTTGGCATATTTCAAATCGTAATATTGAGCAGAACACATTAGTATACTCTTATAAGAAGCCAATTTAGTGTAATCACCTGATCTGGCTCTTAAGTAATTGATGATTATAGAAATTGCATTTTCAATCTTACCTTTTTCTATTAATTTTTCAATCTTAATTCTATTCATTATGATAAGATTAAATAAATATAAATGGATGTAACGCAAATTAAGGAATTACATCTAAAAAAGCAAAATCAAACTACGCATTATCCCTCAAAACCTCCAAAGGTGGTCTGCTCAAAATGCCTCGACTGTTTAGCATTCCAATGATAACTGTCAATGCTGTTACACCTAAATATACAAACAATATTGGCAATAAATACGGAGTGAAATTTAATTTAAAAACAAACTTTGCCAACGCCCAACTGCCTGCCAATGACAGTAAAATACCAGACAAAGAGGCAAGGCTGCCCAAAATAAAGTATTCCACAAAATAGATCCACAATATTTGTTTTCTGGTACTGCCCAATGTTCTCAACAGTACACTTTCTTGCACTCTTTGGAACTTGCTAATAATCACAGAACCTATCAGAACCAACAAGCCCGTTATAATGCTGAAAAATGCCATAAATTGAATGACAAATGATATTTTACCCAAAATATCTTGCACCGTTTTTAAAATCAAAGTAAGATCAATAACAGAAACATTGGGAAATGCTTTTACTATTTTTCTTTGAAATATCGCCGATACTTCATTTGAAGGTGTTCTTGTAACGAAAATGTGTTGCTGGGGAGCTTCTTCCAAAACGCCTGTTGGGAAAACAATGAAAAAGTTTGATTGCAAGCTTGTCCAGTCTACCTTTCGAACACTGCTGATCACAGTTGGAATCAACGTTCCTTGCACATCAAAAAGCAAATGATCTCCAATATCGACATTCATAAAACCCTGATAACGCTCTGCTATTGAAATATAAATCGTATCCTCACTATTGGATATAGGCCTGTGATATTCGCCAGCAGTAATCGTTTCTGAACTTACCAATGTATCTCTAAATGTAACCCTCGCCTCTCGCTCCAATGCTCTTCTTGATCTTTTTCTGTCTTTCTCTTCCGCTTCAGCCAACTGTTCTACAGTTTCACCGTTGATTTCTGCCAAACGCATTGTTACCAACGGAACACTTTGAATAACTGGCAAATCATATTCTTTAGACATAGACAATATACCGTCAACCTGATCAGATTGAATATCGTATAAAAGCATATTGGGTTGCTCCCCTCTTCCAGCAAATTCTACTTGTCCAATTAGCAAACCTTGCATAAAATACAAAATAGAAATCATTGCTGTTCCAAGTCCTATGCTCGTAATCAAAATCAAGGTTTGATTATTGGGACGATACAGGTTTGACAAGCCTTGACGAAAAACAAAACTCCAGTTTTTTGGAACAAACTTTTTCACTGACCACATTATTATAAAAGAAACCAAGGTCAAAACTAAAAAGGCTACCAACACAAAACCACTAAACGCAAGCGCAAATTGACCATTTCTTGTTTGATAAAATACAAAGCCCAAAATACCCAAAACAATCAATGCATACACCAACCATCTCAATGGATCTTTTGATACTTTATTTTCATCAGAAACCCTTAATGTTTTTAATGGTGAAATTTTTCTAATATCCAACAAAGGCAACAGTGCAAATAATACCGATACTAAAATACCCGTAATAATTCCCTCCAGTATTGCAGTTGGTGACAGAGACATTTTCACTTCTACAGGTAGGAAGTTTTGTAATACAACTGGCAGAGCCATCTGGATAAATGAGCCTAAAAGGGCGCCAATAATGGCACCAATTATTCCCATACAAAATATCTGAATCAGATATATTAGAAATGCATCTTTACCTGAAACCCCTAAACATCTCAATACAGCAACAGTCTTCACCTTGCTTTTCATATAAACATGAACGGCACTGGCAACGCCAACACATCCCAACAACAATGCAATAAAGGCAATTAAATTGAAAAACTTATTGGCAGAGGCAAAAGAGTTCCCTATTTGTTTTTTTCGACTTTCTACCGTCTGAAAATCTATTCTATTATCATCTAATATTTGCTCCAGATTTTTAAGCTCTTCATCAGAAAAACTTTTGTCAAATTTAAAATACCTTGCGTATTCTACCCTACTTCCTGGTTGAACCAGTTCTGTTTCTGACAAATATTTTAAAGGAATCATAACAGTCGGTGCTGCCGCTGAAGTAAACGCAGAAGATCCTGGAATGCTATTTATTTGTCCAACTATTTCAAAAAATGATTCACCAACTTTAATTTTATCACCCACTTCACAGTTGTATTGAATCATTAAAGTTTTATCCAACAATGCATTTTTTCCATCTTGATATTTTGTAGCAATATTTGGCGGCTCCGTTACCATTTTTCCATAATAAGGAAAAGCTCCTTCAAATGCTCTAACCCTTGCCAATCGCGTTTCTTGGGATTTATCAAAATAAACCATCGAAATCAAATCCGACTCGCTTGTTTTTATCGAACTGATGGAATTGATAATACTATCTTGTTTTGCTGTAAAGCTTTTATCTCCATTTACAACCAAGTCAGCACCAAGCAATTCATTTGCCTGGTTTTCGATATTCACCCTTAAGTTATCATCAAAGGAGTTTATGGCCACCAATGCTGCTATTCCAATTATTATGGAAGAAATGAATAACAGTAATTTCCAAAGATTTTTGCGGCTATCTCTCCAAGCCATTTTTGCCAACCAAGCTATATTCATTCTGCACTTGAGCTTACTAAATTTGTAAATCTATCTTCTATCAAATTGCCACCTTTCAAACGGATTATGCGTTGCGTTTTTTCAGCCAATTCCAAATCGTGTGTTACGACTACCAGGGTTGTACCTTTTTCCCTATTCAATTCAAAAAGCAAGTCCTCCACAATTTGCCCTGTTCCTTCGTCTAGATTTCCTGTCGGCTCATCAGCGAATAAAATAAGTGGTTCATTTGAAAACGCCCTCGCAAGCGAAACCCTCTGTTGCTCTCCTCCTGACAGTTGCGAAGGATAATGATTTGCTCTATCCCCCAAGCCTACTCTTTCCAATAAATTAATCGACTTTTTCTTTATGTTTTTCTTTCCTTGTAATTCCAAAGGAACCATTACGTTTTCAAGCGCTGTTAGCGTTGGCAGCAATTGAAAATTTTGGAAAATGAATCCAACATACTGGTTTCTAATCTTCGCCCTTTCATCTTCAGAAAGTCCATTGATTTTTTTTCCATTTAGATAAATATTACCAGAGCTTGGCAAATCCAATCCAGCACAAAGTCCCAGTAAGGTCGTTTTGCCACTACCAGATGGACCAACAATTGAAATAGTGCTTCCTTGCTCTACCTCAAAGCTGACATTGTTTAATACGGTGAGTTCTTTCTTATTGGATTTATATATTCTGTGTAAATTTTCTGCCTTCAATATTTTTTCCATATATATACTTTGGACTAATTCCGTTTCGTTTTTATTCAATAACACCATATTTTGTGCATAAGTTTACATTCCAATAAATTTTAATCTACTTTTGCACTATAATTCTTAATAAAAAAAGAAATAAAGATAAATGCATTTCATTCAATATTTTAGAATAACTGTTTTTTCATTAATGATTATAACATTTTTTAAGTGTGGCAGTAGTGATGCAGCACAGAAGCCGACAACTGTCACTAAAAAAAATGAAAACAATACTGCCAAAAAACAAACAACTGCTGATAAAAAAACAGTCGTTTTCTTTGGTGATAGTATTACTGCAGGTTATGGCATTGAAAAAGAACAAGCCTTCCCAGCACTTATTCAAGGAATTATTGATTCTGTAGGATTGAAGTATCGTACAGTCAATGCTGGTTTGAGCGGGGAAACTACAGCTGGTGGTTTAAGAAGAGTAGATTGGATTTTAAAGCAAAAAATTGACGTGTTTTTTTTGGAGTTAGGCGGAAATGATGGTTTGAGAGGGATTGAAACGAATAGTACCTATGAAAACTTGAAAGGCATTATACAGAAAGTAAAAGCCAAATACCCAGAATGTAAGATAGTTTTAGCAGGAATGGAAGCACCACCAAATATGGGTAAAGATTTTACAGATAAATTTAGAGCCAATTACACTAGATTGGC
>JAHDGP010000359.1 GCA_020627525.1 Bacteroidota bacterium | reverse complement strand
GACGTATTGCCAGGGTAATGATGAATGCAGAATTAACAATAAAAATTCAATCTAAAATCATCATTCCTACCGTCTACAGAGATGATTACATTGGAGCCTTAAGAAAATTAACCAGAAAAAAAGATCCATCTGCCTATATAAGAATGCTTATCCGTGCTCACGCTTTTAGCTCAAAAATTATAGGTGAAAAAATGGATGATATGCAGAAACTATTAGAACAATCCTATGCTTTTCACGAACACACAGAAGGCAAACTGAAAGTTTTGGATTGATAATGACAAATATTACTTAAATTAAAAAGTACCAAAACCACCAACTTTTACTTTTGTATATTTACACTCAATATTCCATAAAAAGCATTGGATTTTACAAATGACAAACAATCCTGACGATAAAATATTAATCCATCAAATAAAGGATAACGATGAGAAAGCATTCCGCTTGCTCTTCAATCGTTATTATAAAAATATGTTGGTAGCTGCCAATAGGATTTTGAAAGATCAAAGTGTGAGTCAGGATGCAGCTCAGGATGTTTTTGTTTTGCTTTGGAAAAATAGAGCCAATCTTTCTGAGGATATAAACATCAAGGCTTACCTTAATAGAGCCGCTGTAAATAAGGCATTGACAATTTTAAAAAAGAGAAAAAAGACGGTTAGTGAAAGTGAAAACACTTTGGTAAATGAGGTAGATACTGCTAGGAATCCAGATACAATATTAAATCAAAAAGAACTTAAAAAATTGGTTCACGATGCCATTGATCAACTGCCCGAAAAGCGTAGAATTATATTTACAATGTGCCGTCTACAGGGGTTTTCACATAAAGAAATTGCTAAAGAACTCGATATATCAACCAAAACCATTGAAAACCAAATTACACAGGCTGTTAAACAGTTGAGAACGATAATAAAGTCGTCGCATAACGGCAATTTTGACCTTTTCCAAATATTAATTATTGGTGCAATAGGGGTTTTTGGCATTTAAATGGTTCTATAATAAAAAGATGATATGGATCAAGATTTTTACATAACATTGATACAAAAGGAACTCCTTCAAAACATTACGACGGAGGAGGCTTTACAATTGAAAAATTGGCGAGCTGCTGATGCTCAAAATGAGTCTTTCTATAAGGAAATCGTTGCTGTTTGGAATCAGGCAGATGGATATGGAGAAGATATAGACGTAAATCTTGATTTGGAATTTGATGCTGTTCAAGAAAAAATTCGACTTAATGAAAATGTTAATTCCACTATTAACATTGATAGAAAATTCAATAATGAAATAAACGAAAACAAAAATGTTGAATTATCGGATAGATCAACAACTACAGGTGGCAAAGTAAAGCCAATGTTCCCTCGTTGGATGTTCGTGGCAGCGGCAGCGGCACTTTTAGCTTTTGCTATTTATTACATCCCTTTTTTGAGTAATGAAGGCAATAATACTTTTGCCAAAAACACCAAAATCGAATTGAGCGATGGAAGCATCATCATTGCTCAAAAAGGAAGCCGATTGGATTACCCCGATTCATTTAATGGTAATGTTCGTGAAATTTCATTTAAGGGCAACGCTTACTTTTCCATCGCCGATGATCCAAGTAAACCTTTTATCATAAATTCTCCAAACTTGTCTACAACCGTTTTAGGAACCACTTTTTTCATTGATGATGTCGATGAATCTTCCGAAGCAAGTGTCAATTTATTAGAAGGCGAACTAAAAGTAAAAAGCGATATTGACCAACAAATTTTGGTTTCGGGAGAATCGGTAAGTTTAACAAAAAAATCCTCCAAACTTATAAAAAACAAAACGATAGAAACCACAGAACTTAAATGGTTAGATCAAAACTTGTCTTTTAAAGATGAACCACTTGAAGAAATCGCAACAGTTATTGGAAACCTTTTTGACAAAAATGTTAAAGTCGAAGAACATTTGGTAAATTGTAAGTTTTCAGGAGAATTACCATTTAAGGATATTGATTACATGCTGAATTTATTAGCAACCGTTTACGGTTCAAAAGTCGAAAAACAAAACCAAACCTATCTACTAAAAGGAGGTAAATGCAAGTAAGTATCATTAAAAAGCTCTGCTTCATTATTGGCATTTTGTTTTTTAGTATAAATATCTTTGCTCAAGAAATCCAAAATAAAAACATAACGATTAGCCTAAATGAAGACAGCAAATCAGCAGCTTTGCGTAAAATTGCTTCATTAAGTGAAATTCCTATTTTGTTTAGTGATGACTTTTTTAAAGAAGACGAACCTGTAAAAAAAAGCTATAAAAACCAAAGTCTACTTTTTATCCTAGAAGATTTACTAGCAAATGATCATTTAAAAATAAGTATAAAAACCGATCCACCCTTAATTGTTTTAAGTCATTCTGATATTGTTTTATATGGATATGTCAAAGACAGACAAAGCAAAGAAGTATTACCTTATGCTAACATTTTCATCAATAAAAAAAAGGCAGTTTACGCTGATAAAAATGGACATTATTTCGTAAAGTTAAAACCTGGCGATCACCAATTTGATTGCTCCTTTGTTACTTATAGAGATACAAGTATAAACATCAATATTGAAAAAGATAGTCAACGCGATTTATTCCTCTCTGCTGATAATAGATTAAAAGAGGTCGTTATAAAAGATCAAAACACGATTGAAGAAATAAGGAATTTCAACAAGTTCAATTATCAGGAACTGATGACCTTTTCTAAAAAGGCCCCTGGTATCACTGGATCAAATGACATATTTCAAGCAGCTAAAATGATTCCAGGAGTTCAATCTGGAGCTGGAGGTATTGGTGGGCACTTTGTAAGAGGGAGCAGCCACGGACAAAATCAATACCTTATGGATGATGTGGTTATTTACAATCCGTTTCATGCATTGGGTTTGGTATCTGCCATTACGCCAGAAGTTGCAAAAAGTTTTAAGGTACACAAGGTGGGTTATGGAGCTGAATTTGGCGATTTCACCTCATCTCTATTTGACATTAAAGTAAAAGAAGGCAATGCCAAAAAATTAGGTGGCGACTTAAATGTCAATTTAAACGATGCTTCTTTTGGTTTAGACATTCCAATAATCTCAAATAAATCAGCTATATTTGTTTATGCCCGAAAATCATATGGCAAAATCAATATTGACGGCATACTAGAAAACGTGCTTTTCCCTGATTCGGAAATTGACATGTCGAAAAATTATTACGACATCATTGCAAAGGCTTACACTCAAATTGGCAAAAGAAATAAATTATCAATAACTTATTACAACGGATATGACAATATCAATGGCTCTGGACAAGTGGAAGAGGAAGATCAAGAGGATGAAAACGAAGTGGAAGAAGAAATTGAAATCGTTCTTTTTTGGGGCAACCAAATGGGAATTATTAACTGGCAAAGCATCCTAAAACCCAATCTTTTTCTAAATGCTTCCATAAGTACCAATAATTATTTTTCCAACACTTCAAACCTATTTGAGGAAGAATTGGAAGATAGAGAAAACTTTTATTTTTCCTTAGTTCGATCTGATAATAAAGACTACGAAGGCAAACTACAACTAGATTATCTTTATAAAAGATGGTGGAGGGCAAAAATGGGAACAGGTTATTTAATTCAGCAATATCAATCCATAGACGATGCTTTTACTGAAGAAGATCCACGGTTTCTAGAGGAAGAGGAGGAAGAAGAGGAGGAGGAGTTTGAAGTAGATATTGATGATTTAGCGGAACTAGCAGAAGTTGTAGAAAATGAATCTCGTAAAATTTACTGGTTTTTAGAAAACCACATTGATTTAAATAAGTGGAATTTTAAATTTGGATTGAGGAATACCTATTATATGAATGATGATTATGCTAAGTTTCACATTCAGCCTCGTCTCCATATAGATTATAATATTAAAGAGAAACATTTTTTAAGTTTTAATTATACTTCTTCTGTTCAACACAATCATCTAATAAGCAATACCGAAATAAGTTTACCACAAGATGTTTGGCAACCCTCTCAACAAAATATTAATCCACAAACTGGACACCACATAGATTTAGGCTATACATACTATAAAAGCCGAAACAACAGTTTGCGTACAAATATTTATTCTAAAAAAACAAAAAATATAGCCCAGAGAAATAACAATGCACAGATTGTTAATGAATATATTTTTGGTAACGCTACATCAAAAGGAATAGAATTTGAGTACAATTTATTAAAAACTAAGTATGGTTTAAAGTTAAGTTATACCCTTAGTAAATCTGATAGATATTTTAAAGATGATAATCTGGGCAATGCCTACCCTTTCCAATTTGATCGACGACATGAATTGAAGTCTCTTTTCTATTTCAATATAAATAAAAATTTTACTATTGGAAGTAATATATATGTAAGCTCAGGGCATCCACTGTTACTTGCTTACGAATTTGACTTGCAAGAAGGGATTGTAGTAAACAATGATTTTGAGCCAGGAAGTAAAAATCTAAATAAATTAGACAATCAATATCGCTTTGATCTTTCTCTTACTTATCAAAAAAGAATCTTGTTCAGTGATCACAGTATTAAACTGAATCTCTTTAATACATTAGATGCACCCTTGCCACTTTATTATACAGTTGATCCAGCAACCATAAACACCATCTATATCCCAAAATTTAATTTAGGCTTTATGCCATCTG
>JAHDGP010000358.1 GCA_020627525.1 Bacteroidota bacterium | reverse complement strand
GAACCTTCCCCACCACTGCTCAAGCTGTAAGGCGTCCTTCTAATTTTCCAAGTACTTGCATACAATACTCGTGGGTTGGTTGGATCAATAATTAGATCAACCGCTCCTGCATCTTCATTCGAAAACAACACTTGTTCCCAGTTTTTGCCACCATCTTTGCTTCGGTAAACGCCACGCTCTTGACTCGATTTATACAAATCGCCCATAACTGCGGCATATACTAAATTTTCATTTTTGGGATGAATGCGTATTCTTGAAATATGCCTAGAATTTTCTAACCCAATCTGCTCCCAGGTTTTACCGGCATTTTCGGTTTTCCACATTCCATAACCATAAGAAACATTTCCCCTAACCGTTTTCTCACCACCGCCAACATAAATGACATTGTTGTCGCTTTGCGAAACAGCAATTGATCCTACAGATCCTCCAAAAAAACCATCGGAAATATTTTCCCAAATAGAGCCACCATCTTTTGTGCGCCAAACACCGCCACCAGTACTTCCAAAATAAAACAGTTGAGGTTTGTCAGGGACTCCCGTAACAGCACAAGATCGTCCTCCTCGAAAAGGACCAACGTTTCGCCATTTTAAAGAGCTGTACAAATCTTCCTCAAACTGATTTTGCTCTAGACTTGCTTTTTTCTTTTTTTTCTTTGATTTTTTTTGTGAAAATGTATCAATGGAGAGACAGCATAGTATTATGCATAAAATAATAAAAATCGAATATTGATTTTGATAACGCATTGAATTTTGAATTAGTGTAGTATAAATTTAACAAATTCAAATTACATTCAATATTTTAGTCCTAATCTTTTAGGAAACTCAATATATTTATTTCTCAGCGTTTTAAAGATTTATCAGATTACCAGACTGATAAAACAGCCTAAGCCATCATCTTGTTTTTAATTCTATCTCCATTTAAATGTTTTACAACATCTAAAGCTTCGCAAGAGTTATCGCCATAATCAACATGAATTTTACCATTCTTTTCAGCTATGGCCTTTGCCTTCAAATATAGGTTTTTGCTTCTTTGACCAACTGTAAACAAAGCATTGTTCATAGCGTCTTTGACAAAATTTTCCTCCTTATCAATATCCGATTCAATTTTTTCTAAGATCGGTTCAAAATAATTGTCAGTGAGTTTTTTATTATTTTTTGCAATGTGATATATCAGTGCATACCCGCATCTTCTTTTCAAATCATCTTTCATTGCACGGTATTCATCTGACAACTCAACAGCAAAAGGCACTTTGGCTAATAGATTGCCACAATAAGCGTGGCTCAGCATCCAAAAAGAAAGGTCATTAGCTTGTTCTTCAACCTGTTCCCTTGTTACTTTCTTAGGTTCGTCGATAAGAGTTGCCATTGTCATTGCATCATAGTTACCCGAACCCCAAAGCTCTAATGCCAAGTCGTGATTTTTACCAACTTGCTTCGCCAATTTTTTGATTTGGGTAAGTCCCAACCCAAATGATGTAAGGTGCGGCAATCCAACTCTACCCCAATGTTCTATACCACGTTCATTTTTATTTTCCTCTAGTAAAGTAAGTACATCGGATTTTGTCATTTTTAATAATTTTTAAATTTTTAAACCTACGAGGTTTTAAAAACCTCGTAGGTTTAACGAAAAAAAATATTTTTTATTTTAAAAAATTACTCCCTCTCTACAAATAACTCGCCGTAATCAACAAATCTAAATTTGTAAACTTGATAGCAAATCTATCACTCAAAAATTCATTTGTCAAAATACCTTTATAGATATAAATACCATTTCTGGTACCACGGCTGCGATTAAAGAATTTTTCAAAACCACCATCTTCATTGGCTTGCAACAATATCGTTGTCATTACATTACTAAATGCACGTGAAGCCGTTTTCGGAATACGCGCCAACATATTGGGAACGCAATAATGAATAACACCGTGTTTTTTAAATATTGGTTTATTATGACTGCATATTTCAGAGGTTTCAAAACAGCCTCCTTGGTCTATACTCACATCAATTATTACAGAACCTTTTTGCATTGTAGAAACCATTGCTTCCGTTACAATACATGGAGAACGTCCTGACTCCGAATGTATAGCCCCCACAACAACATCTGCATCAGCCAATTCTTTTTGCAAAATATCTGGTATTATGCTTGAGGTATAAATACGCCTACCCAAATTATTTTGCAAACGCATTAACTTATATAAATTGTTGTCGAAAACTCTTACATCTGCACCCAAACCAATAGCACTTCTTGTAACATACTCTCCAACAACACCTGCTCCTAAAACAACAACTTTCGTAGGAGGCAATGCAGATATTCCACCAAGCAAAATTCCTTTACCTCCAAAATCAGTGCTTAAATATTGAGCTGCAATCAATAGGGTTGAACTACCTGCCAGCTCGCTTAATATTCTGACCACTGGAAAATATCCCGCCTCATCTTTTAAGTATTCGTAAGCAATGGCTGTAACTTTTTTAGCCATCAATGCACGAAGTAATTCTTCCGAAATTGTAGGGATATTTAAAGGAGAAAATATGATTTGGTGCATCTTCATCAGGTCCACTTCATGTTTTGTAGGTGGAGCTACCTTTAAAATAGCATCCGCTTCAAATACCTTTTCCAAATCATAGGCAATTTCAGCACCTGCTTCTGAATACTCAATGTCTTGAAAATCCGCCGCAATTCCAGCATTCGTTTCAATTACCACACGATGTCCGTTATTCACCAATAGAGAAACAGATGAAGGTGTTAATGCAACCCTTTTTTCTTGAAATGATGTTTCTCTTGGTATTCCAATAAATAAGCCTCCATTTTTAATTGGCTTGCTCTGTGTTTGAGTTTGCGTTTCCAAACCCACTTTTCCAGCTATTTTCGCTGCCGTTCCTGACATAGTTATGTTGTTTTTATTATGAAGTTGTCTAAAAATTGATGTATTTAAACTTCTTCAATAGACAAATCTACTATTCTTTTGTGATCTTCACCTAATCTTAAGTCTACCTTCACAAATTTTTCGTAAAAAGACTCCCCAAATTCAGGCCATTCAATCAATACAATGGCATCTTGATACAAATAATCCTCAAATCCTATATCCATCAATTCCTCAACAGATTTTAATCGATATAAATCAAAGTGAAATATTTTTTGCCCAGACCTTCTTTCATATTCGTTAACAATGGAGTAAGTAGGACTACTTACATTGCCTTCTACACCCAAATAATGACAAAGTTTGGTGATTAATGTTGTTTTTCCAACTCCCATTTCACCATAAAACAAAAAACAATTCTGCTCTTTGCAAATATCCCAAATTGCCTGAACTGCTTGATCCAGCTCCGATAAATTACTAATTTCTATTTGATGATTCATTCTTTTTTTATTTGGACGGAACGTCTGGATCTCCGAAAGAAATCGACTCCCTGCTTTCCGCTGCAATATAAAAATTGCTATGCTACTATCCTAATGAAAAAATATATTTGGTTTTTAACATTTTGTCATAAATTCGAGGAGCCTAAATTTTTATATTTCCACTTCAATCAGGCGTAGTTTCGCCTCTGTTTTTGCCTTTCGCTGATTTTTTCCTCCGCACATCCCTCGCTTCTTGTACAAATATAACCACAGATTTTCACAGTTAAAACACAGATCTTTCTCTATAAATACCAATAATTTCAACACAAAGTAACAAAGAGCACAAAGACAGTTCTTTTTTCCTAAATTTTAATCGGTGGTTAACAAAGTTTGATTTGTAAAAATTGTAAGAAAAGTATCTTAAACTTTATCCAAAACAGTAACCGTTTGTTCATTTTTTACATTTCCCGTATTTAGAGTCGTTGCTGGTTCAAATAGCAAAAGGCTTATGATCTACCCCTTTGGGAATTATGACAAACTCACCTGCATTTAATTCTAATGTTTCATCTGATAGTTCAATAAAGAGTTTTTAAAAATCATTGACAAACAAACAATGTATCTAAAAGCTACAGAGGAGCTTAACTTTTGAAGCAATGTGAAGTTATCGCAAAATATAAACCCCCAATGTACCTTAAACAAAATTAACAATAAATTTTTTAGTCATTTTATCAATAAAGAAAAAATAGGCAAAATCTCACATAAACTATTGACTATCAATAACCAAAATTATATTCCAAGAAAAAAAAATGTGTTAAAACAAACTATAATATGTATTTTTTATGATTGTAATCAAATTTATCTCACGATAATTTTGAACTAAACAAAAACAAATTAAGCTTTAAGCCAACTTGATTTTCATATTTAAAATGAAATGACATTGCAATCTAAAAATTTCATACCAAGAGTTGCATTTATTCATTTCATTAATAATATAAATTTCAATTGGTATAAATAATCACAATAAGAAATGTATTACCCCAAATATAACTTGTTCTATTTTTTAACTTAAAAATTTATTCTATGAAATTTCTCAGCAAACAAATCCATTTTGGAAAAATTAAAAACTCCTTTTCAAGCCTCAGCAAGCTGATGGATATTAAAGGTACCAGCAATCATTTTTTTTACCCTAAAAACAAACAATTTATGAAATCACGCATTTCTACAAAATTTATATTTTGTTTCTTAAGCGCATTTGTCTTACTTTCATTTAGCACTAACTTTGTGAATGCCCAATTTTTTGAGTGTGGAATTCCAAACGCTACCCAAGCAGTATT
>JAHDGP010000357.1 GCA_020627525.1 Bacteroidota bacterium | reverse complement strand
CTTTATTGACTTTCGTCAATGGATTGGAAAATTTGCTGATCTAATTTTGTTTTCAAACAACGAGAACAGAATATGAAACATCAAATTACAATTCTAAGCGTACTATTTTTACTGCCAATAATTGTATTTGCTCAAAACTTGACACAAACAGTTCGTGGAACTATCCTTGATATAGATAGCAAAATTGCACTAATTGGTGCACAGGTTGTGGTAGTCGGAAGTGAACCTTTGATTGGTGCAACAACTGACTATGATGGAAAATTTCGATTGGAAAATGTTCCAGTAGGAAGGATTGCTTTACAATTGTCCTATTTGGGATATGAACATAAAACCATTCCAAACATTGTAGTAAATTCTGGTAAAGAGGTTGTACTAAATCTCAATATGCAAGAATCCAGTTTGGAATTGGAAGAAATAGTAGTTAAAGTAAATAGGGACAAAGGTGAGGCTGTGAATGATATGTCTTTGATTAGTACAAGAGCTATTTCAGCAGAAGAAACAGAAAGGTTTGCAGGTGGTTTTAATGACCCATCTCGAATAGTTTCTTCATTTGCAGGTGTGGCAACTGTAAATGATGGGGACAATAGTATTATTGTCAGAGGAAATTCACCCAAATACATGCAATGGAGATTGGAGGGAATGGAAATTACCAACCCCAATCATTTTGCAGATCAAAATTCTATAAGCGGAGGTATAAGTGCATTAAACAATAATTTGTTGGCAACCTCTGATTTTTCAACAGGTGCATTCTCACCAGAATATGGCGATGCTTTATCAGGTGTTTATGATTTGAAACTAAGAGCTGGTAACAACGAAAAATTTGAATCTACTTTTGGCTTTGGTCTATTGGGAACTGATATTACATTGGAAGGACCATTTAAAAAAGGCTATGGTGGTTCTTTTCTAGTAAATTACAGGTATTCAACTATTTCTATGATAAGTGATTTTGGTTTGGTTGATATAGATGGATTGTTAAATTTTCAGGATGCTGCATTCAAGGTAGTTCTTCCAACTAAAAAGTTTGGCGTGTTTTCTATGTTTGGTTTAGGCGGCGCCAGTAATTTTTTATTGGAAGATGTAAAGCGAGATCTTTGGGCAACGCCTGGCGATGAAATTTCAAATATTGAATTGAATGAAGACTATGAAAAAAAAGCATTGCTATTAAATACTGGAATAAATCATACACTTCCTTTAAGTAAACGCAGCTATTTAAAAACAGCTTTTTCATTTGCAAGTAACTCAATTAACGATGATGTTTTTGAAACAAGACGAATTAAAACAATAAATAATGAGGGGGAGACATTAAGTGATTCTATATCAAACAAACAATTGGATTTTAGTAGCAAATTGCGAAAATCAACTTATCGTGGAGCGATTACTTATAACAATAAATTGAATGCTAAAAATAAAATTCAAGTAGGAACAAGATATTCCTTAATGGATTTTGATAACAATGAAAGCTGGTTGCAAGAGGAGCGAGGAACAAGGTTTACAGCAATAGATTTTAATGAAAATATCAGTACTATTAGAAATTTTGTTAGTTGGAAACACCGTCTAAATGAAAAGGTGACCATTGTATCTGGAATTCACAATGTCAATGTTTTGTTTAATAATAAAAGTACGTTTGAGCCACGTATTGCATTCAATTGGAAACTGAATAATACCAATGAAATAAATGCAGGCTATGGAAGCCACAGTACAATGGAAAGTGTTCACAACTATTTTACAAAAGTGGAATTGGAAGATGGTTCTATAGTTGAACCAAACAAGGATTTGGGATTATTAAAAGCGCATCATTTTGTATTGGGTTATCAAAAAAGGTTTAACAAAAATTTATCAGCAAAAGTAGAGTTGTATTATCAAGACCTTTATAATTTGCCAGTTGAAAATAATGATACGAGCTATTATGCAACGATCAATGAAGGGCTGGAATTTCAATATGTTGATTTAGTAAATGAGGGTACGGGAAAAAATTATGGAGTGGAATTTACCTTAGAGCGTTTTTTCGACAACAATTATTACTATATGGTAAATGCTTCTTTGTTTCAATCCAAATACAAATCATTGGAAGGTGTGGAGCGAAATACAATTTACAATGGAAATTATTTGGTAAATATTTTACTAGGAAAAGAATTTGAACGTATAAGCAAAAAGAAAAACAAAACATTGACTTTGAATGCAAAAATATTTTTTGGTGGAGGCAAAAAACAATTGCCTTTGTTGCGAGATGAAGAAGGTAATTTGGCTGTAAATCCAGCACAAAATCAATATTACGATTATAGCAAAGCATATGAGGATAAGCTGGAAGATATTTATTCAGTAATTGTTTCTGCGAGCTATAAGATCAATAGAGACAAAGCCACTCACGAAATATTTCTTAACTTGGATAATGTTACAAATACAAAAGGGAGATTGTTAGAGTATTATGATGCAGAGGAACCCAATTCAGTTGGTCATCTTAAGCAGTTTGGTTTTTTTCCTAATCTGATGTATCGAGTGTATTTTTAGAGGTGACAAATTGAGTGATGTTTTATTTTCAAAATAAATTATATTTTATAAATTGAAAGCAATAGTAAATACAATATACGGTTCGCCTGATGTTTTGGAATTGAAAGAGGTGGCAAAGCCTGTTCCAAAAGAGGATGAAATTTTAGTGAGGGTTCATGCTACGACTGTCAATCGAACGGACTGTGCTATTTTGAGAGCCAAACCTTTTATAATGCGTTTTGTTACTGGCTTGACCAAGCCTAAAAACAGTATTCAAGGGACAGATTTTGCTGGAATAATTGAAGCAGTCGGTAAAGATGTAAAGGCGTTTAAGGTAGGAGATCGTGTGATGGGTTTTAATGATGAAGGATTGTCTTCTCATTGTGAATATTTGACAATTTTAGAAAATGAAGGAGTGGTTTCAATTCCTGAAAATACAAGCTTTGAAGATGCGGTGGCGAGTTGCGAGGGGGTACATTATGCGGTAAATACCATCAACAAATTGAAGCTTAAAAGTGGTCAAAAAATATTGGTCAATGGAGCGACAGGAGCAATTGGTTCAGCATTGGTGCAATTATTGAAAAATCGTGGGATAATAGTTTTTGCTGTAGGAAATTTGGAAAATATTGATCTGAAAAAAGCTCTAGGAGCAGATATAGATATTGATTATAGAAAAGAAGATTTTACTAAATTAGATATAGAGTTTGACGGCGTATTTGATACTGTTGGGAAAAGTTCTTTTACTAAAAGTAAGCATTTAATAAAAGATGGAGGTATTTATATTTCCTCTGAATTGGGATGGATGGCGCAAAATATATTTTACTCAATTTTTACGCCATTCCTCGGAACAAAAAAAGTAATTTTTCCCATTCCATCAGATATAAAAGGGAGTTTGGTATTTATAAGAGAATTGTTGGAGCAAGGAAAATTTAAGCCATTGATAGATAGAAGATATCCATTAGAAAAAATTGCTGACGCATACAGATATGTTGAGTCAGGTGAAAAAATGGGAAATGTAATTATTAATGTAATGACGAAATAATAAATCTTCAGAATTTGGTTGTTATTTCATCATTACTAAAGTAAGATAATATGAATGCAAAATTGATTCAAGATTTAAAAAATGATAGTGGATTATTTGAGTATTCTATTTTGATTAGTGATGTAGAATATGAAGCTGATATTCAAGTTGGAATACTAAATATAATCTGGAATTATTTAAAAAGGAAAGGGTACTTAAATGATGATATTTTTTATCTGGAAGATAGACACATTCAAGATGATTTAGTTTCACAGAAATCTACAGTTAATAATGCTCAGGTTGAAAATTTATTGACAAATGAAAAGGCAATTTTTCGAGTAAAAGACTTTTACGTTTATGACCTTCTGTATAGTGAATCAGAAAAATTTATGTTGCGTTGGTGGAATCAAGATGAAGGGGATGATGAAATATATTGTGATTTTACATTGATATTGGAAGATGTAAATGAATTGGGTGAAGTTAGAAAAATGATAAAAGAGAATGTAGTATCTAATGACTTAGAGTTGATTATTATGGATGCGAAAAAATATTTTGATAAAAGGGAAGTAACGATGAAATAATAACTTCGGCAATTTAGACTGAATTGTCGGACCAGAGTTATTTTGTTCTCATTTTTCAGTTGAAAGAGGGATGATTGTTGATACTTTGACCGATTTCAAAAGGAAAATGAGGGCAAAAGAATCCGTCCAAATGCCGCACTTATTGTTTTATCGTTACTAAATATTATTTTTATATGAAAGCTATAGTTTATCATAAATATGGTTCAGCGAATGAATTGAAATTGGAAGAAGTAACTAAGCCAGTTCCAAAGGACAATGAGGTGCTTGTAAAAGTCCACTCTGTATCGCTAAATGCATCTGACAAAGAAATGCTTTTTGCAAAACCTTTTTATGTGCGAATGTGGGGATTGTTTAAGCCTAAGTTTAAAATTTTGGGTTCTGATATTGCTGGTACTATAGAAGCTGTTGGTAAAGATGTTAGTAATTTTAGAATTGACGATGAAGTTTTTGCAGATGTATTTGAACAATGGGGTGGGCTGGCAGAATATATTTGTATAGAGGAAAATAAGTTAGTTAAAAAGAATGTTGGGTTGACTTTTGAAGAAGCTGCATCTATTCCTCAAGCGGCAGTTGTTGCCTTGCAAGGTTT
>JAHDGP010000356.1 GCA_020627525.1 Bacteroidota bacterium | reverse complement strand
AAATACAAAATGCATTTAGACAATGTCAATAGTTAGGGAAAATGTAATCAGTATAGCAGGCTTAGACCCTTCAGGCGGAGCTGGTTTGTTGGCGGACATCAAAACCTTTGAAATGCATCGAGTAAATGGTTTAGGTGTTTGTTCTGCATTGACCTATCAGAACGATATAGAGTTGGATGGAGTGGAGTGGATGGAAGCTTCAAAAATCATTCAACAATTAGAAGTTTTGTTTAGAAGGTTTAAGGTGGATTTTGTTAAAATTGGAGTCATTGAAAATTTAGCAACACTCAATCAAATTTGTGATTTTCTTTTGGAGAATAATAAACAAACAAAAATTGTTTGGGACCCAATCATCAAAGCGTCTTCAGGGTTTGAATTTGCAAACTTTAAAGAAAATTTGAACAGTGTTTTCGGTAAAATATTTTTAATGACACCCAACAAAAAGGAGTTTGAAAACTTGTTTGAATCAGAAGCGAAAGCATTGGAAATATCCAAGCAAATGAAAATTTATTTAAAAGGTGGACACAATGAAGAAAATTTAGGGTTAGATATTTTGATGAATGATGGGGTAGAAACAAAGTTTGAACCAAGTGGAAAAAAGTGTTTTCCCAAGCACGGTTCGGGTTGTATTTTATCATCAGCCCTTTGCGCCAATTTAGCATTGGGATATGATTTGATTGAATCATGTAAAAATGCCAAACAATATGTTGAAAACGCATTGTCATCAAACAATGGATTGTTATCCCACCACAATTGAATGGGGCAACCCTTGCGGTTGTCCGAATAAAAACACACGATTGAAAAATTGGAAAAATAAAAAAATAGTTAATTCATAAAAAAAATGAAAATCCAAAATTTACAATTTATTTCACAATCAACAAAAGCGTTTTCGCACCTTGAGATAATAGAACAAGCTTGCGAAGCAGGAGTGAAATGGGTTCAATTGAGGATAAAAGAGGAAGCAGAACAAGTTATTTTAGAAAAAGCGAAAGAAGCAAAAAAAATCTGTTCTTTTCACAATGCGAAATTAATTATAAACGATCATCCAGAAATAGCAAAAGAAATAAATGCAGATGGAGTTCATTTAGGAAAAGAAGATGAAAGTATTTTAAATGCCAGAAAATTGTTAGGTGATGAATTCATTATTGGAGGAACAGCCAATACTTTTGAAGATGTTTTGGATCATTATAAAAATGGAGTAAACTACATAGGATTGGGACCCTATAAATTTACATCAACAAAGAAAAAATTAAGCCCTGTTTTGGGTTTGGATGGATATAAAAATATTATTGAAAAATGTTCTTTGGAAAAGATAGGTATTCCCATTGTAGCGATTGGAGGAATTGAAACGAAAGACATTTTACCAATAATGAAAACAGGAGTATGGGGAATAGCCGTTTCGTCAAAGCAGAAAATAGGAAGAAACAAGTGGGAGAAATATTAGAGATTTTGAAAAATAGTACTCTTCGTTGAAGAACCACCCTTCGACAAGCTCAGGGTGCTCGCACCCTGAGCTTGTCGAAGGGAAAAAATAAACCCTCTGCTTAGCAGATAAAGACGTCACGATTGTTTACAGGCACAGGAAAATTTTCCAGTGCTGAAGTAATGGAAAAAGCATTGCTAAACAGTGGTTCCGAATTGGTAACTGTTGCCTTGAAAAGAGTAGATGTCAAAAACCAGCAAGATGATATTTTGACACACTTAAAGCACGAACAGTTTAATTTGTTGCCGAATACTTCTGGTGTGCGAAATGCTAAAGAAGCCGTTTTTGCGGCACAATTGGCAAGAGAAGCACTGGAAACCAATTGGTTGAAATTGGAAATTCACCCAGATCCTAAATACTTATTACCTGATCCAATAGAAACCTTGAAAGCTGCTGAGGAGTTAGTGAAATTGGGATTTGTCGTTTTACCATACATCCACGCAGATCCTGTTTTGTGCAAGCGATTGGAGGATGTTGGTACTGCTGCGGTGATGCCTTTAGGCGCACCCATTGGGACAAATAAAGGATTGAAGACTTTTGATTTTTTAGAAATAATAATTGAACAAAGCAATGTGCCTGTAGTAGTAGATGCTGGATTGGGCGCACCCTCTCACGCAGCCCACGCATTAGAAATGGGAGCGGATGCTGTTTTGGTAAATACGGCAATAGCCGTGTCAAACGACCCTGTTGCAATGGCAGGGGCTTTTAAGCAAGCAGTTGAAGCAGGGCGAACAGCTTTTGAAGCAAAACTAGGACAAATAAAACAACACGCAAATGCAAGCAGTCCGTTGACTGCATTCTTAGATTAGTTATGAAAAATTTTAAAGAAATATTTGACCAACACGATTGGGATTTAGATAAGGCTTCTATTTATGCGAAGAGCGAAAAACAGGTGGAAATTGCATTGCATAAATCAGAGCGAAACCTAGAAGACTTTAAAGCATTGATTTCGCCTGCTGCTGAGAAATATTTGGAGCAAATGGCGGTTTTGAGTCATCAAATAACGCAAAAGAGATTTGGTAAAACGATTCAGCTTTTTGCACCAATGTACTTGTCTAATGAGTGTCAAAATATTTGTACCTATTGCGGTTTTAGTTTAGATAATAAAATAAGAAGACGAACGCTTTCTACTGGAGAAATATTAACCGAAATTGAAGCCATTAAAAAATTGGGTTTTGAACATGTTTTATTGGTTACAGGTGAAGCGAATAAAACAGTTGGCGTAGATTATTTTCAAAAAGTTTTAAGCATTGTAAAAGATCATTTTGCACAAGTATCCATTGAAGTGCAACCATTGGATCAAGACGAATATGAAAGCTTGATACCTTTAGGGTTAAATGCAGTTTTGGTTTATCAAGAAACATATCACAAGGGAGCCTATAAAAAACATCATCCAAAAGGAAAAAAATCCAACTTTGATTATCGTTTGGATACGCCTGATCGTTTGGGGAGAGCGGGTATCCATAAAATAGGATTGGGTGCGCTTATTGGTTTGGAAGATTGGCGAACGGATAGTTTTTACACAGCATTGCATTTAAAATATTTAGAAAAAACTTATTGGAAAACCAATTACGCCATATCATTCCCTCGCTTGCGTCCCCACGCTGGCGGCATTCCTGTTGTAGATATGAGCGACCGACAATTGGTGCAATTGATCTGCGCGTATAGATTGTTTAATGAGGAGGTAGAATTGTCTATTTCTACCAGAGAAAGCGAAAAGTTTAGAGACAATGTTATCAAGTTGGGAATCACTTCTATCAGTGCGGGTTCCAAGACCAATCCAGGAGGTTATGCCGTAGAACCAGAATCCTTAGAGCAGTTTGAAATTAGTGATGAACGCAGTCCACAGGAAATGGTTGCTGTTATCAAAAAACAAGGCTATGATCCAATGTGGAAAAACTGGGATGGAGTTTTGAGTTTGTAAATACATATTTTGAAACCTTGAACTCAAAATATCGAAGCAAGGGATGTGCGGAGGAAAAGATAGGCGAAGGTGTCATTAGATGCGAAACTACGCCTGATGGCAGTGGAAAACCCACAGCGCAGCGAGGATTTGTAATTTTTGAGATAAAAGCTATGATATTTAAACAAATATCAATATATAAAGTGTATTACGATCTTAGGCTAAATGTTTTTTAAGAAATAAATGCTTTAAAAAGATAATATTTTCCTATATTTGATAATCAATTATTAATATACTTGTGAATAGGGAGAAGTTAGACTGGTTAAATTAAATGACCCTTTTGTTTAACTACTTATCTGTTTAACTTTAAAATTCCAGGAAAAATATTCTCTAAACCATAATCAAAATTGTTATCATAAAACTCACAATTATCAAGCTTGATTTTTTTACAATCACTACAAAATATATGTTTCATATCTCTTTTATTATAATGAAATTGGCTAGATTGTGAAGTGCCTATTTGGTTATTTAAAAATTTACAATTTATAAAATTAATCTCACTACACTGAATTGAATTAACAACAGATTCAGTCATTGTATTGTTCTGAAATATACATTGTTCAATATTTATATAGAAACTGGATTTAAAATCTAGCAGAAAAGAATATGAATCAATATTGTTGAATTTTGAGTTAGCTAGATTAATGTTTTTTGAATTTCTAAAGGAAAAAATCCTTCCTTTATAATCTTGAAAAGTTGAGTTTAAAATAGAAAAACCATCTACTTTCCTTAATGAAATTCCCTCCAATTCTTTTCCTGTAAGCATACAACTATCAATTGTAACCTTTGTGCTTCTATCAATTGTCAAGACAGCCTTACGACCAGAATGATCATTTTCATGTTTAAATGTTATATTTTTTAAATTTATGTTGTGACAATTTTTAAAATGCAGGACACTAGCATTAGTATTTTCTAAAACTATTTCTGTATTCTCTTTACCTATTAATGATAGGTTTTGAATATTTGAAAAAACAGGTTCATTTTCTTCTTTTGTCCAGTAAACTGATGGGTTTGAAGCTCCTATAATCTTTGATAGATTATACTTTTTATTTTTTAAATAAATATTTTTGTCTGAAGCAATATTTTTAATCAACTCATCTTCATTTTCAATGTAATTGATTATTTTTTTTGGTATAGTATCTAGCTCTTTATTATTTGTATCTATTGAATCCCAATACTCTCCATTATCATAAGTATTATCAATAATTGTTTCTGTATTTATTTTTGAATCTTTTTC
>JAHDGP010000355.1 GCA_020627525.1 Bacteroidota bacterium | reverse complement strand
CGCACCATCGTACTCTAATTTCGAATCAAATGCCATAATATGTATTTAATTTATAGTTAAAAAATAAAAATAATTTTTACAGTATATTGTAAGTACTTTTTCCTGAGTACTTAAGTATTTACAAAGAAACACCATCAAGTAGTAAATGCATTAAAAAATACAAACTACTTCTGATTAAACTTTATAAAAAATTTAACAATAATGTTTTCACAATTAGCAAACACTTTCAATAATGGACAAACCATTAAAGCAAAGTAGCTTAATGAAAATCAAACAATTAAAACAGTTACAACACTGTAATAATTTTCAAATTTATAATGATATTGAAGAAACTGATACAGAATTTATCAGCCGTTGATCTTGTAAATTCTTCATCATCTTAAATTGACTCAGGATGCAGGAAATTAAAATACAACCTTAAGCTATGTTTGAATTACAATACAAAAATAAATTAAAATTTATTCAATTGCAAATATTTTTTACAAAAAATATTGAAAAAAATATGTCAATAAATAATTGTCGGGTTTTCACAATTTCCCAATATATAAATGCATATTTAGTTTAACATATACTTATATTATTACAAAATCTTAATTGATAAAAATTTCGTTAACAAAAATAGTGCAATTTAACATTTCTTTAAAGTCAATTATTAATTAATCCCTAAAAAAGACACTGGAAATAACACAGAATGGAGGAATTGTAATTTCTCTGGAAATTTTGTCTTCTGGTGCTTGTGGTTCTAATATTTCTTCAATCAAAAAACCATGTTTTTTCATTGATTGAGTTATTTGTTCAAAAGTATGGTGATAACTATGTAGCTGCATGCCAATCATTCCCCACCTGTACCTTCTTGTTGTAAAATAATTTTTGGGTACATTATAGACTTTGTTTTTGACTTTAACCTCGTCCATTATTTCACTAAAAGGATGATGAAAAGAAAAGACAAACCTCCCAAAATCTTTGAGCGCTCTTGCTACATTAAAAAAAAGCTTGTCAAGATCATCCAAATAATGTAACATCAAACTGCTGTAAACAATGTCATACTTACCAAAACTTGTTTTTAAATAATCAACATCACAAACATAAAATTTTGCATCAGGGTTTTCTCTTCTAGCTATTTCAATTTGCTTTTCTGAAATATCTACTCCGTCAACTTCGCCTCCCCAACTCTGGACTTTTTTAAGAAAAATGCCTGTTCCACATCCTAACTCTAAAGATTTACGCCCTTTCACAATAGGTTTCAAAATTCGCTCCATTACTGGGTTTTCAATGTAATAGTTAAATGGGCTTTTCTTTGGATCTAACCTTTTCTCATGATATTCGTTAGCATATCTATCAAACTCTCTTCTTACATAATGATTAGGATTGACTTTCATTTATATTTATTTAATAGGTTACTGTCTACTTCTAATTATTTCGCAATGTTATAAAAGAACCTTCTTATTTTATAAAAAATTCTATATTTAATTCAATTTGTACTAAAATTTACCCATTCTACTATAATTTCTTAGTACAATATGCTGTAGAAATACACATTTTCGTTGTTTTTCAATCTTATTTAATTTATAAAAACAATCAAAAATCAGTAATTCTATACCAATTATAGTTATTTTCATTGCAAATATAACCTTGTTCTATACTTTCATTGAAAAATGAAGCTTCATTTTAGATTAATTTCCCCTTACTTGCAACTTTATAACTCCATTAGCATAGGTAAATATATTTCACTTCCTTCTTATGTGCTACTATAAAGCTTTTCTATTAGGCTCCACGGTTACAGCAATCAATTCATACTTCTGTCCTATTTCAACATCTTAATCATCAATTAAGTAAGTAGACATCAGTAATCAAGTATTTAAAACTTCCATATTGATTTCTGGTACAACTTGCGCTCTAATTTCCTAATGAAATTTATACTTCACCAATATTTACATAAAATTATTCAAAAAAAATTTCAAAAGCAAAACATATTTAAACAATTCACCATTATAGTTATAAATCTCTTGTTCTACTAGATTTTTTCTACATAAATTCCATAACGAAAAATTAATCTGAATTTAGTTCACAAAAGGATCAAGTCCTAAAGCCTAGTTTTTCAATTGTTGATTTCTAGCACAAAATGTGTAAACCGTCCTATTTTGAATATTTTTTATATGCATTTATCAGCCCATTTGTTGAAGAATCATGAGACTCAATTTCTTCATCGGATTCTAGTTCTGGTAAGATTTTATTCGCCAAAACTTTCCCTAATTGAACCCCCCATTGATCAAAACTAAAAATATTCCATATAATGCCTTGTGTATAAATTTTGTGTTCATACATAGCAATTAAAATCCCCAGGGTTTTAGGGTCAAGTTTTTTTAATAAAATTGAATTACTTGGTCTATTCCCTTCAAATACTTTAAAAGGAGCAACAGCATTTATACTTGCTTCGTCTAATTCTTCTTCTCCTAATTCGTAAACAACTTCTTCTATAGTTTTACCATTCATCAATGCTTCTGTTTGCGCAAAAAAGTTAGATAACAACTTTGAGTGATGATCGGATAATGGATTGTGAGAATTGGCAGAGGCGATAAAATCACAAGGAATTAAATGTTTTCCCTGATGAATTAATTGGTAAAATGCGTGCTGTCCGTTTGTTCCTGGTTCTCCCCATATAATTGGTCCTGTTCTGTAATCTACCCTGTAACCGTTTCTATCTACAAACTTTCCATTGCTTTCCATGTTTCCCTGCTGAAAATAAGCTGGAAAACGATGTAAATATTGATCGTATGGTAGAATAGCTTCTGATCTTGAATCAAAGAAATTTGTATACCAAATTCCAAGCAATGCCAATATTACTGGTGCATTTGTTTCTAGACTTTTTGTTCTAAAATGTTCATCCATCAAGTGTGCACCCGATAAAAATGCATTAAAATTATCGTAACCAATGATACTTGCAACAGGCAAACCTATTGCAGACCAAACAGAGTATCTGCCCCCTACCCAATTCCAAAAACCAAACATATTTTCTGGGTCGATACCAAATTTCTCTACTCCTTCCTTATTTGTTGAAATTGCAACAAAGTGTTTTTTAACATGCGCTTCGTCGCCAGATTTTTCTACAAACCAATCTCGTGCAGAGTTAGCATTGGTCATTGTCTCCTGTGTCGTAAATGTTTTTGAAGCAATAAAAAACAAAGTTGTCTCTGGATTTATTTTTTTAAACGTTTCAGCAATATGTGTTCCATCAACATTTGAAACAAAATGAATATTCATTCCCTCCTTCCAGTATGGTCGCAACGCTTCACTCACCATAAGTGGACCAAGATCTGAACCACCAATTCCAATATTGACGAGATCAGTTATTGGCTTCCCTGTATAACCCAACCACTCACCATTTTGAATTTTATTCGAAAATAATTTCATTCGCTCCAAAACCGCATTTACTCCTTCCATTACATTTTCGCCGTCAACAAACACAGCTCTATCGCTTTGGTTACGCAAAGCTGTGTGTAAAACTGCCCTGCCTTCCGTCTCATTTATCATCGCACCAGAAAACATCTTATCAATAGCTTCTTCTAACCCACACTCTTTTGCTAAGTCAATCAATAGACTGATGGTTTTTTCCGAACAAATATTTTTCGAATAATCCAATAAAACATCTTCAAAGGTCAAAGACATTTTATCAAACCTAGTGGCATCATCTTTAAAAAGGTCCTTCATTTTTACACCAGCCATATCATCGTAGTGCTGTTTTAAATTTTCCCAAGCACTTGTATTGGTTGGATTAATTTTAGGTAATAACATATCTTAGACTAAATTTCTTGGTTAATAATGAACAATGCTGGAAGTGTTTTGGCAAAAATACAAACAAGAAAGCAATACTTAGGTGCTAAAAATAGATTAAATTTGACATCAAAATATTACGTATATGAATAAGATCATTGAGGCAATAATTAATGAGCGTGAAAAACAGGATTCGAAGTGGGGAGAGCAAAACCATAAACCTATAGAATGGGTCAGCATCTTAACTGAAGAGGTTGGTGAGGTAGCAAAAGCTGCGCTTGAATCACATTTCAAACACAAAGGGAAAGACCATAAATACTCAGAATACCGCAAAGAACTGATTCAAGTTGCTGCTGTTGCTCTGGCCATGATAGAGTCATTGGATAGAAATGAATTGAGTGATTAAATCTGATTACTCCTTGATTTCAAAGTTATAAAAGTCATTGTCATTTTCCAGTTTATTGATCGTATTTACAACTGTTTGGTAAAAGTCTGCATTTAGCACCTTTGATTTTAACCAACAAAAGAAAACGATAGATTGAGGGTCATCTTTTTGTTTTGATTTGATATTCAAACTAGGCAAAATATTCGTTTTAAACTCTTTTGGTGTCAACCAATTTGGGTTCTCCATAAATTTTCTAACAAAGACAAAAAACGTTTTTGCACGCATAAATACAGGACTTGAATCAAGTAATTTATCGTACTTTTTCATTATGGATTTCATTCTGGATAATGCAATTTCATGTAAGTCATCTTCATAGTAGGCACCTACTTCTATAAGGTATTTCTTCATCATCCATTCTTTACCCATTTTAGATTCTAAATATGTATCCGTACTATTGAGGCTTCTAAAAATTTGAACAACATCATCATATCTTTTTGCCATTAAATAATAATAACTCAATGTCAATC
>JAHDGP010000354.1 GCA_020627525.1 Bacteroidota bacterium | reverse complement strand
ATATTTTCTCTCCTAATAAGATTTCCTTTAAGGTTGTAAATTTCTAAACTTGCTCCACAATGACTATCTGTTTCAATTATCACAAAGTTAGAAGCAGGATTGGGAAAAACTCTGGTTTCTACTGTTTCATTTTCAGACTTTACTTCTATTTCCGAATAATGATATTGTTTAATAGAATTATCTTTCCATTCTTTCTCATTTTCACTCCAATTATGAACCGTTTCTTTTCTTAATTTGTTTTTTGTTTCATTTACAGGAAAAAAGTATACATCTACCATAGGAAAAACCAACAACCACATTCTAGTCCAATAATCATGATATCCTGAATTATTATGTACTTCTCTCAATTCATAACTATAATCATAAAGAAGGTTTTCTTTAAATTTTAATTCAATATTATTAGTGCTATCATTGAAATCATAATTATTTCTAACAATTACATTGTTATTTTCATCAAATTCATATTCAGTTTTATGATACAAATCCCATTTATTTTCAGCTTCATTCCAGTTTGAAATTTTCTGTTCATCATAAAAGCCATTTCTATTGTAATTAAATTCGTACAATGATTTCTGATCAAAAACAGGTGAAACAAATTCTACCCTATTAATATTTGTCGATGAATAACCCAATAACCATTTCGCAAAGACAACACGCTCACCAGAATCTCCAAAAGTAAAAAAAGAGTGCTCTTCTAACAATCCCTTATTGTTATAAACATGTTCAGTCTTATATTGTATTTGAAAATCATTAATTGAATTGCTAAATAATAAGAATATCTTATTGGTTAATTTTTTTCTATTGTCATAAACATAATCAAATTTGTAAGATTCTATCCACTCACTTATCGTGTCATTCCATCCGTAAACAGTTTCATTAGCTAAAGTATGATCATTATTATAATTATATTCGTGCCTAGAATTTTTTTCATACTCCTTTAATTCCTGATTATATAGATAAGCATTTATTTCAACCAAATCTCCATTTTCATTGTATTCATTTTCTAAATAGTACCAGGAATCAACTTTTTCCATTATTAAATTCCCACAATCATCAAATTGAAATTCAAATGTATAACTTTTGGTCCATTTATTTTCACTATTTAAATATCGGTTTGTAATGGAATCCAAGGCAATACTGGCACTCCCATGCGTTTTATTCGCTTGTATGTTTTGATAAATACTTTGAATATTTTGAAAATTATTTCTCCACTCATCAGATTCAATCATTTTAAAAAATGAAGGATCAACCATATTGCTCAAAGGAGTAATCTGTTCTAAAGAAAAAATTTGATCTAACTGGCTGTAGGATAATTGCACAGAGACACACAAAAGCAGAATTGTAATTAAATATTTCATTGCTGGATGTTATTGTAAAATTGAATGGGATTAAGTAACCCTAAAATTACAATTTATTCATCACATTTTCAGTATAAATTTATCTCAAACAAAAAATATTTAATGATTCAATGTTGTTAATGAAAAATACAAGAACTTAAAATATGATTTAACACCTGCTTATATGCCTATGTGGTTTAAAAAACAACAAAGGCTGCTATGCGGTTTAATTCCTGCTTATATGCCTATGTGGTTTAAAAAAATCAAGCCACAGGATTCAAAGTGACACTAAACACATTGTAATTACTCAAGTCACGACCATAATAAAATTTATCCAAAGCCTCATAAATATTTTGAGCTCTAAAATAAGAAGTATGCAAATCGTCCTCCCCAACTTTCACCCATTGCACCGTATAAGAATTTTCTCTTTTATAATTTTCGATGACATACTCATTCATCTTTTGCAAAGCCTCCACTTTTGTCAGCGCTTTTGTTTTATGTAACAAAAAAGTTTGCTCGTGAACAGGGTTAATTGTTATCAATTCAAGTGAAATGGTTTCCGATCCATTTTCAAAATTAAAAACAAGATTGTCCAATGTCAAACCAAGAGACTCTGCGATTTGTTTCTGAAGCTTGGCAACTTCAATATTTTCATTTGATGTAGTCATTACTAATTTTTACGTAAAGATAAATCATTTTGATATTATAAAAATACTTTTAGCATTCTTGACAAACAAAAGACCTATTATATAGACACTATTTACTAAATCTTGGGTGAAATTGTTCCAAGGTGTCGATCAAATGTTGGGTGTTTACGTGAGAATAGATTTCTGTTGTTAATATCGACTGATGTCCCAGCATATCTTGAATAGACCGCAAATCGGCCCCCGCTTCGTATAAATGAGTTGCAAACGAATGCCTAAAAGTGTGCGGACTGATGTTTTTACTGATGCCTGCCATCGCTGCCAATTCTTTTACAATCATAAAAATCATTACCCTGGACAACGGTTTCCCCCTTCTATTTAGAAAGACAAAATCTTCATAACCTTTTTCTATTTTTTGATGAATTCTTACCTTTTTTAAATATAAGTTTATGTATTTGATAGCCGATTGATTTATGGGTACCAGTCGCTCTCGATTGCCTTTCCCGATAACTTTAATGACTTCAATTTCAAAAAACAAATTTGAAATCAATAGCCCTGTCAATTCTGATACTCTCAATCCACAAGCATACAAAGTTTCAATAATTGCTTTATTCCTTTGCCCTTGCGGCTGACTTAAATCTACATTTGCAATTAGTTCATCTATCTCCTCTACAGTTAAATAAACAGGTAATTTTCGCGGCAACTTAGGGGCTTCAATCAGTTCGGCGGGATTCTTTTCTATCAGCTCTTCAAGCATCAAATATTTGTAAAATGTTTTTATGGCTGAAATGCAGCGAGCTTGTGAGCGAGGAATTAAGCCCACTTCATTTAAGTTGAAAATAAATGCCTCTAAATCCTCCCGATCAATTTCATTCAACGACTTCTCCCCCCTATCCGATTCAATAAAATCTTTTAGCTTATTTATATCATTTTTATAGGCTTTAATAGAATTCGCAGTTAAAGACCTCTCTAACTTCAAAAATCCTACAAAGCCTTTTATGTGTGATTCCCATTTCATTTAAAAGGCAAAACCAACCGCTACAGTTCCTCTTCCAAACACTCCTGTATATCCAAATTCCCAAGCTTTAACCCGATCATAAGCCTCTTGTGAATCCTCGGGAGTATTGGATTTTCTAAATCCTCCACCCACTTGTAACTCTATTATACCCTGTCGGAAAACAAATAACTTTGCACCCATTACCAAACCGCCAGAAAAACTTGATACTGTTTCGGCGTCTTCATTTTTCCTTTGAATTTCAACATTGTCAAATTGAAAATAGGGCGCTCCGTATAAATCTATTTTTTCATGTGCTTGATCGAAATAAAGTCGGTACTGTCCTTCAAAGGAAAAACCATCCTTACTTGATAATCTTTCAGAGCCAAGAATAATTCCTAAACTTCCAAAGATACTTCTTCGCTTGAAGTCCCTTACAATAAACCGTTCGTAACCAACTTGAAACGTCTGGTAGTACAAAGGTGGCAGGTACCAATAAAAGCTATTTTTATATGGATTTATTATAAAGTCGCGTTCATACGGATTGGTATCCGTTGATCTTATTGTATCGTCATCATCATCATTTCCACCCCAAGTTTGAGCAACGGTATGCACATTTAGTGTGAAAAAGCAAATCAAAATTGTTAGAATAATCTTTTTCATAGGTTGGCATTGTGGGATAAATATAATATATCCTAAATAATAAATGTAAATGTTTCGCTACTTTTGGATACAATTAAACATTAAAAATTGAGAACGACATCTATAATATTCATTTTCATACTTTTTTTCGCAGCTTGTAACACAAAGTCACCTGAATCTTCAAAGGCTTATGAAAACCTTTGTTTGATGATTGAAGAAGCTGTAAATCAAGAGAAAGTTAAAGTGATCGACAAACTTTTCGACGGACAAGCTTTAGCTCAAAATATAATTGATAAATTTCCCGAAGCACCAGAATACTACAAAAATGGATTCAAACAAGGTTTTGACAATTTTTATACCCCAGGAACGATATTAGCCTCTTCAGCAAAGGAGTTTTCGCAATACAAATTTATTCGTTTGAAATCCACCGACCCACCTATTGGACTGTTTAGAATTTCGTCTCCTGACATGCTAAATTATCAAGAAGTTTATCTTGGAAAAAATGAACAAGGTGCCCCTATTATCAAAGATTTCTATTCTTACCAAGAAGCAGAATGGTTTAGCCAAGGATTAGAGCGTTTATACATCATAAATTTAAGTCAGGAATCAGAAGATTTCAAACACCCCGTTGCAGACGCTTTGCCTGTAATTGCAGAGGCAGCAGAAGAGGCGGAGCACGGTCATTTAAGCTATGCATTCGGAAAATTAATAGACTTGCCTGACGAGGTGTTAAAACAAAAAGTATTGCTACTAATGTTGATGAATATGGGTTCGGAACTAAACGCTGACTCTCTTAATATCGCGACTAGCATTTTCAAAAAACATTATCCGGAAGATCCGCTACTAGAATTAAAACTGTTTGATTACAGCATGTTAAAATCAGATACAACTGAAATCATCAAAGCATTGGACAATTTAAACAAAAAAATTGGTGGTGATGTATACATTGATGTCCTTAAAGCTGCCATTTTCAAAAACAACAATCAAATTACCAAGGCTGAAAATTTACTAAAATCTTCCTTAGAAAAAGAACCGGATAATGAAGAAACTTACTGGCTCTACTTCGACCTACTT
>JAHDGP010000015.1:20881-27954 GCA_020627525.1 Bacteroidota bacterium | reverse complement strand
ATGTATAGATCCTAGTGCTTGTAACTATAATCCTGATTCAAATTGTGATGATAATTCTTGTAACTATATCTCATGTTTAGTGGATATTGAATTAGAAATGACTTCAAATGTTGTTGAAGTACAGGAGGGTGAAGAGGTGATCCTTACCATCACAATCACAAATGAAGGTTCAGAAGATGCTACAGGTGTTCAGGTAAACAACCAATTACCAACAGGGCTCAATTACCTTAGCCACGATGCTTCTTATGGCTCATATAATCAACTGACTGGTATCTGGAATATCGGAATTTTGGCTACTCAACAACAAGAGATATTAACAGTTACTGTTAGCCCTGAAGGCGGAACATTTACCAATACTGTAGAAGTATTAAGCACAAATGAAAATGATATAGATTCTACGCCAAATAATAATGATAGTAATGAAGATGATCAAGCCCAAGTAACAATTATAGGAATAAATGCGCCAATAGAAGGCTGTACTGATCCTGCGGCTTGTAACTTCAACACTGAAGCTGTTATTGACAATGGAACTTGCGATTATGGAGATGCTGCTTGTCCAGATCCGTGTAATGTGATTTATGGATGTACAGATAGTAATTCACCTAATTATAATCCATTGGCTACCTGTCAAAATGATGCGATGGCTTGTTATAATGAGGGTTGTACAGACCCTGTAGCTTGTAACTATGATCCAATTGCAAATTTCGATGATGGTTCATGCGATCTTGGAGATACTAATTGTCCTGATCCTTGTAATTTAACTTATGGATGTACAATTGCTACTGCTTGTAATTATAATGTTAGTGCCACTTGCGACGATGAGTCTTGTGATTTTGGTACAGTATATTGTCCAGATCCATGTTATGTTATTTTTGGTTGCACTCTAAACGGGGCCTGCAATTATGACTCGAATGCAACTTGTGATGATGGTTCTTGTCTTCATGAACCATGTAATCCAATTTCTGGATGTACCAATGCACAAGCGTGTAACTTTAATACTGATGCTACTAATGATGATGGCTCATGTGATTACAGTTGTGAATGCTGTAGTGATCCTACAGCCTGCAATTATAGTCCAGATTGTGATCCTGCAGATGACGGTTTCTGTATTTTTAATGAACCTGGTTGTCCAGATTTATGCGTTCCTGTTGTCTATGGCTGCACTGATGTTACTGCCTGCAATTATAACCCTACTGCTAATTGTGACAATGGTTCTTGCATATATCATCCTCCTATATGTCCTGATCCTTGTTATTATATCGAGGGATGCACAAATCCTTTGGCTTGCAATTATATGCCATTTGCTAACTGTGATGATGGAAGTTGTATATTAGGAAACAATGATTGCGTTTATCCTTGCCACAGTATACAAGGATGTACTGATCCTACAGCTTGTAACTATAATGAAAATGCAACCTGTGACGATGGTTCTTGCCTTTCAGACTGCAATTATTGCTGTACTGATCCAGCGGCTTGTAATTATAATCCTACTTGTACAATTGATGATGGCACCTGCGAATATGGAGTAACACAATGTCCAGAGCCTTGCAATGTGATTTTTGGTTGTACCGATGATGCTTACTGTAACTATGATCCCGAGGCTACTTGCGATGATGGTTCTTGCATTTCCGACTGTGATTATTGTTGTACTGATCCAGCAGCTTGTAATTACGACCCTGATTGTACAGTGGATGCTGGTATCTGTGATTATGGAGATACAGAATGCCCTGAACCTTGCAATACTGTTTTAGGTTGTATTGACCCATTCTCTTGTAATTATGATGTAGAGGCGAATTGTGATGATGGCTCTTGTGATGATGAATGTGTGGAAGGTTGTTTTGATCCTGCTGCTTGTAATTTCGACCCTAATGCAAACCTTGACAACGGTTCTTGTGAATATGGACTAACACATTGTCCAGAGCCTTGTTACCCTGCACCACTAGGTTGCACAGACCCTACAGCTTGTAACTATAATCCATTATCATCTTGTGATTACCTTGATGGTTCATGTGTTTATGGAATAACAGAATGCCCAAACCCTTGTCTTGCTATACTAGGTTGTATTGACCCTAACGCTTGTAACTATTCTATAGATGCAAATTGTGATGATGGTTCATGTAATTATGGAAATTTCATTTGTGATGATCCTTGCGATCCTAATTGTGCCATTGCAGGTTGTACCGATCCTTGCGCTCCTAATTTCAATCCAGTAGCAAGTGAAGAGGATGGAACTTGTGAAACCTATAGCACTGAATGCAATTCAGATTGCACACTTGGAAACATCGAGGTTTGGAGCCCGGCAAACTGTTCTTGTATTACCATAACAGAAACGGTTGATGGATGTACAAATGCATCTGCTTGTAATTATGATGCTGCGGCAACTTGCGAGGACAATTCCTGCTTATTCATCGGTATGCAAATTGGCAATTCTATTGTAGATCAAAACTGTCAACTGACGATCATTCCAGATAATTGCATTGAAGACTGTGTATGGCCTGGTGATTCTAACAGGGATGGCGTTGTCAACAACTTCGATCTTTTCAATATCGGATGGGCATACAATACCAATGGTATTGAAAGACTAAATGCAAGCACAGACTGGGTAGCACAATTCTCTTTAGACTGGCAAGATGAATTTGAAGAAAATGTAAATTACAAACACGGTGATTGCAATGGCGATGGCACTATTTTCAGAGACGATGTATTGGTTGTAGAAGACAATTACGGCTATCTTACTGGAAAAACAAATGAGTTTGAAAGCTCTGATATTCCAATAAATATTATTGTGAGTGCCGATACCATTCAAGTTGGAGCATTTCTAAAAATAGATTTTGCACTTGGAGATTCAGAAAATATTGTTGATGCATATGGCGTTGCATTTACACTCGAATACGATCCATTGTATTTTAATGAAAGTGATATGGATGTTACTTTCCCTACCTCTTGGTTTGGCAATGCCAACAATACCATTTCAGTAACGCATAACAATGTTGAAACGGGTCAATTGGATATAGGTTATTCCAGAACCAACCAACAGAGTGTACTTGGAGCAGGTGTATTTGGATATGCCATTGTTGAGATAGACAACCTTGATGGGAAAACTGATTTTAGTGAAATGTTTAACCTCCGTATCAGCAATGCTGTAATGATGGATGGCCAACAAGAAAGACTTGCGCTGGATGAACCCGAAGCAGCTTCAGTAGTTGTAATTGACAACAATCCTACATCTGTTAACAACATTGTTATTGGTGGTCAAAATCTGAGCATTTATCCAAATCCTGCAAGCAATATTTTAAACATAAAATATCCTTTCAATATTGAAAATGTAAAAGTTTACAATACGACTGGTAAGATTTTAATAGAACAATTTTCCAGCAATAGTCGAATTAATATTGATCAGTTAAATAACGGTTTCTACATTGTAGAAATCGCAACTGAAAAAGGTACATTCCTAAAGAAGCTAATAGTATCAAAATAGAACATTTTGTAATGATGCCTCTAATGCACCCCCACCGCAACTTTGTTGCGGTGGGGGTTTGCTTTTTTTTAATTTGGTATAACAGCCTATTTCGACATTTCCTCTTTCCAATCTTTAAGGCACTTTCTTTTAGCCTTCAACAATTTATTCCTTTCTTTTGATACTTCCAATCCAAGCAATAATCTTTGTATTTCTATTAATTTAGTGTACCAACTTACATACAGTTCATCTTTCCTAAATTCACCTAGCCAGGTTACATAGTTTTCCGTCAACAAACTTAAATGATCGTTTAAGTTTTCTTTTGCCCATTCTAAACTTTCAGACTCCGTCCATTCGTATTTATCTTGATCTTCCACCTTATTACCAATAATCAAATCAATCAGATAAGTATTATCTTCATTTAAATCAATCGTCAGTTGTTTTGCCTCTTTTAATTTTCCCAGCTCATACTTTGTAACAGCGGCTCCTAATTTAAAGTAAGGATATTTGCAATCGTCAGGAAAATTTTTATCAAACCAATTTAAATACCTACTTGTTTTCTTGTAATCGTTTAATTGAAAATACAACTCCGCTATAGAATATCTACATCCGCCTCCATCATGATAAGCACCGTAAGTCTTTTTTTCATAACGCAAAGACTTTTTCAGCTTGTCGATTTTTTTTAAGATTCTATTTCTTTTTGCTTCCGTCAATTTTTTAATTAATTGGTACATTCAAAAATAATAAAATTAAGTTGCTGAGTCTAAATATTTCTTCAAAGCATCTTTCAAAAAATAATTCCATCCACCAATACAACTCTCTCTTTTAAACTCAGGAATATCTTCTGGAAAATCTTCCAATACTACACAAGACAGTTTCAACCTCGTTTTATCACCCTCCTCAAACAATTCAAAGTTCGAAAAAGAACCTCCCTCATACCCATCAAACGTCCAATTGTATTTCAATTGCTTATGCGGAATCACCTCCGTCACCTCCCAATGATGACGAAACAAACGCCCCTCATTATGTATATCAAAGGCAGTGACAAACCCCACCCTAGCCTCAAAAGCAGGAATATTATTAAAATACCATTTTAGCATTTGTTCCAGTTCCGTTATCGCGCCCCAAACCCGCTCAATCGAAACATCATAAATCTCCTCCACAACAATAGGTTCATCTGTTTTTTTCATTTCATTAAAATTTTAAATTATGTAAATTACAAAGCCCTCTTCAAAGCCTGTCATTCCAGAATTTCTGAATGCGAAGCAGAAGAAATATCTGGAACCCCCTCAAAGGCTAGGACCGAATTAGCCAAACCGAAAGCCCCAAAAAGGATCAAAGTTGGCTGAGGTTCCCGTCCCCCCGTTGGCTGAGGTTCTCGAAGCCAACATCTCCATAAACTTCCTCAAATTAAAAGCCGTCTCAATCTTAAGACCAAACAAGCTGACAAGGGGTACAGCCAACTTCACCTTCGTTTCAAACAACTTACTTTTTTTCAATGCCTTCATACCCTCAACAACTCCCTCAGTAACCACTTCACGGTTTACCTCAAAAGCAAGCGTAAGCCATTCGGTTATTTTATCTAATTGTTCTTCTGATTGATTTTTTAGTAAAATTTCCGTTTCTGCTTTTACGGACTTTCGCATTTTTTCAGGCAAATTGGTTAAAAGATAAACCTGTATTTTATCCAAAGAATGTCGAATGCCTAAAATATTTTCACCATTTAACTCTTGTCTTTTAATCACTTCAGCAAATCCAAATTTTAGTAATTCATTTATATTGTTTAGTGAAACTCTTACATCGGTCGTTTGAGAAGCAATATCTACAATAACTTTTGTTTTATAAATTTCATCATAGCTGGGAATATAATTTTGCAATAAAAGCTCTAAATCAACATCATCAAAACTTTTTTTGCATTCTATGGTTTTTTTTCTCTTATTTCTTGCCCTATCAATGGTTTCTGATTCTACAAAATATGGATTAGGTGAATTTTTACATTCATCACAAATACATCCAAATGCCTTGTCTAATTTCAAGTTATTAAATGGCTCATTAATTTTATCCAATTGGCTGCCAATTATGGCTAATAAATCTCTTTTGTGCTTTCCTTCAACTCGTATGCTTATACGGTTTTCATTTTTAAAACGATTCTCAGTTACAATGGCTTTTGTTTCATCATATTTCAACAAAACACCATGTTTCCAAAATGTATCTTCAACAATCAGGTTGTGTAAAACAACAATGAGTTGTGAAAGAATACCCTTAGGCATAAATACATAATTGTATTGCATTGCTAAGTTGTTTTCATAAGATCGCCAATCAATAGTTTTGGGTTCCGCATTAAACAATTGAGGGGCAAAATAATGTCCTTTTTTCTGCTCGTGTTCGTAGCAAATTTTAAACTCACTGTTTTTCATCAGATTGATGAGCTTGTCCCACATATCAACGAAATCAGGTTCATGCCAGATGCTCTTCAAATCATCATCGCTAAACTGACCATACTGTTTTTTAATTTTCTCTGTATCAAATACTTTATAAATGGCTTTCGTTATCCAATTAAAATCTAAGAAAATTGTATTGTTCAAGGCTATATCATTGAAATGCAGAAAAACGCCCAAGTCGTGAAAATAATCACTTAAATGATCTGCTCCTTTTCTGTCAATATCATATTTTTCACAAATTTTATAATACTTTAAAATAGATATGTACCTGATATTTTGATTTTGCAATTCGCCTATTTCTTTTCTAATATTAATCCAAGCCAATGGTAACGCATCTCCTAAACCTTTTAGCTTTTTATCTTTTTCTGTTTCATTTAAAATATCACAAATGCTTTTTTTGAATCCTTCCAAATTATTGGAATATTCCTCTTTCCATTTATCATGTTGGTTGTTGCAGGTGATTTCTTGCAAACCTCCTCTTATTTGTGGAAATATTTTTTTGTATTCTGTAATACTGTTTTTTTCATATTCTTGATCCACTTTGTTTTGTACCATAATTACAGGACTGTCCCCTGTTAAGTTTTGAATAATATTCAACCAATAATAAAAATCATCAAACCTTAAATCTTTACGAGCTTCAGTGATGAATAAATACACGGAACGTTTAGTCAGAAAAAACTGATGCGTTGCATGGTAAATTTCCTGCCCACCAAAATCCCAAATATTGAAACAAAAATCCGCCGTAAAACCACTTTCTTTTTTTGGAAGATGCCACTTATGTACCTTTATACCTTCGGTAGATTTTTTACCCAATTCAAATGTATAATCTGGATCAGTAAGCATTTCAGCAATGGTGCTTTTACCAGCCCTTTCCTCTCCCACCAATAACAATTTAGCCTCATACAAATAATGCTTTTTAGGCTCTGCTGCTTTTGCTGCTTCCTTCTCCTTATCTAACTGCTTGAAATAGTTGCGAATGGCTTCAGGACCTTGCTTTATTATTTCTGAAGGAGGGTTTTCAATAGGATTTTTAGATAAACTGAGTTCTGTCAAATTTTTTAAGTTTTTTATGGGACTGATCGTTACTATTTGGTTAGAAGATAAAGAGAGTCTCGTCAGATTTTTTAAGTCTTTTATCGCATCAATCTTTACTATTTGGTTAGAAGATAAATTGA
>JAHDGP010000015.1:7506-20781 GCA_020627525.1 Bacteroidota bacterium | reverse complement strand
TTTTTTAAGTCTTTTATCGCATCAATCTTTACTATTTGGTTAGAAGATAAATTGAGTAGCCTCAGATTTTTTAAGTCTTTTATCGCATCAATCTTTACTATTTGGTTAGAAAATAAATTGAGTAGCCTCAGGTTTTTTAAGTCTTTTATCGCATCAATCTTTACTATTTGGTTAGAAGATAAATTGAATAGCCTCAGATTTTTTAAGTCTTTTATCACATCAATCTTTACTATTTGGTTAGAAGATAAAGAGAGTTCTGTCAGGTTTTTTAAATCTTTTATGGCATCAATCGTTACTATTTGATTAAAAGATAAAGAGAGTTCTGTCAGATTTTTTAAGCCTTTTATGGCATCAATCGTTACTATTTGGTTAGAAGATAAAGAGAGTTCTGTCAGGTTTTTTAAGTCTTTTATCGCATCAATCGTTACTATTTGGTTTTCAAATAAATTGAGTAGCCTCAGATTTTTCAAATCTTTTATGGCATCAATCGTTACTATTTGGTTTTCAGATAAATCAAGTTCAATCAGATTTTTTAAGTCTTTTATCGCATCAATCGTTACTATTTGGTTTTCAGATAAATCAAGTTCAGTCAGATTTTTTAAGTCTCCCAAAATCGAAATGATATTTTCTGATTTTATGGATAAATCAAATTGAGTGATTCTAACTCCTGTAACCTTTTGCGATATGTCTAAGGTGTATCTAAATTCTCCTCCGTAAGAATAACTATTTAGGTACTCTTCTTCTACTGGCTTTGCCTTTGTTCCTAGTAGTTGCTCTATTTTTTCTATTACGTGTAGGTCATTCATGTTTTTTGTTTTGCTGGGTTTTTATGGTGTTGAGTTTAAATTTACGGATTTTTTTGGTTTAGTAGTGGGGAAAGAGTGTTGTAGGTGCCTTCTGTCATTCCAGAATTTTCTGATAAGAAAATGTCTGGAATCCCCTTGCGAGTTGGGGATAACGTATTTTACTTGGCTTTTGCGGATTGGGGAGAGCCCGTTTTACAAGGCTCCTCCTAAACAGCTACGAGATTCCAGATATTTTCTTCTTGCTGCGCAAGCTGAAAATTCTGGAATGACGAAGATAGAGAACGCATTCACAATTGGATATACTTATAGGTATCTAGACATCCAAAAAAAAATTCCCATCTCGAAATGATCGAGATGGGAATTAGATTAAATTATTTTATAAAAACTGCGCTTAGTTCTCTTTGCGAGTTTCTAAAATGTATAGTAAATGCGCTAAATAAGCAAATACTGGACCTGCTATTAGTACTCCAATGATGTCTGGCATAAAGACAGCTCCAAAGATTGCGAAGCAAATTGCAAAACCAATCAAAGTTAAAATACCTGTGAAGGTTAGTGATTTGCGGAAAATTGCAGCATCAAATGGTAAGCGGAATGTGTTTCCTCCTGGCATCGGAACAGAACGGCTTCCTAGTCCAGCCAAAGCAACATTTCCTACAGCCATTTTCACAGAACCAAAGGTCATTAACAACAATGCTAAAGTGATCAATCCCCACTCCGAAAGGGTTGGAATATCATTTGGTGTAGTACCACAATCTGTCAAAGTTTGCGTTCCTGTAATTGTACAATCAGGATCAGCATCATCCGTTACTGTGATTGAAAAATTAGAGGCATCAGCAGGTATTGGACCAACTGTAACGGTTGTACCATAAGCTTGACCAGCTTGACCTTGGTCATCTGACCAAGTTGTACCTGTTCCACCAAGATCATTTACTGTATAATCAAATGAAACCATATCATCAGCTGGATCAACTGGATCTGCTCCTGGATCACAAGAGAAGTTTGAAATAATGATTTCTAATTGACACATAGCAGCAGCACAAGCATCAACTGTAATACAGTCTTCTGCACTTAAAACATAGCAAAAATCAGGAACAGGAACCACAACAGGGAAACCTAAACCATTTAAATCTCCTTGTAAAATTAGTTCAACTGTAGCAACTGTAGCACCAGGTGCTGGTATTAGTGGACCAATTGCAGCAAATAGGTTTTCAAGGCTACCGTAATTAGGACAAGGAGGTCCAACAACCCCACATAATCCGCCAGGCAATCCTAAGTTTGCTACTTCCAAATCTAAAGCAGTTACTAAAGCATCAAATTCAGTTGTATTGTGATTGATTGCTTGAATGCAAGCAGTACCACCAATACCTCCAGCAGAAGCCTGAGCATTTGCAGCTGTTTGAGCATCTGCAATGGTAGCATATACGCCAATGATGTTACCACCAGTCGCATCTACAACTATATATTCTGTAAGATATGGTGCAGTAGCATTACCCGTACCATCTTCTGCAAAAACGAAAGGAGTATTGTCACCACTTCCATCTGGATCAGCATCGCAATCACCACCATCGTTAGAAACAACAGGGGCAGCCGCTTCGCAAACACCGCAAGTATTTCTAGTAACTACAATAGGATTTGACAATACAGCACAAGTAGCTGCTGCAACTATTGCTGCGGCGTCATCACCCATCATTGGTGCAAAGGCAGGATCATCATAATTTACCCACCATATAGAACAAACACCTGTTCCTGCTCCATCTAAGACAAATGGAGGTCCTGGTGGTAAACCAACAATTATACCTGCTGCGTCAGTGATTACCCAAGCTCCATTGGCACCCATTCCTGCATCGTCTATCGTTACATTGATTGGTTCATCTATTCCATCATCCACACAAATAGTCGTAGCATCTGCTGTAGAAATAGCCGCTGCCATTACTTCAATTCTGTCCACAGTAATTGGGTTGGAAAGGAATGCACAAGTAGAAGCGGCTACCGCTGCTGCGGCATCATCGCTCACCATTGGTGCAAAGGCAGGATCATCAGAATTCACATACCAGATCAAACATTGTCCAGGTCCTGCACCGTCTAAATCAAAGGGTGGTCCTGCTGGCAAGTCTAATATGATTCCTGCTGGATCTGTTATGACCCAAGTTCCTGTACCTCCACCGTCAGTGTCAATAGTTACGTTTATAGGATCACCAACTCCATCTACACAGATTCTTACAGGGTCTGTTGTAGAAATGGCAGAAGTTCCAATATTACAAAGATCACAATCGTTTCTGGTTACCGTAATTGGATTAGACAATGCTGCACAAGTAGCAGCCGCAACAATAGCAGCCGCATCATCGCCCATCATAGGTGCGAATGCCGGATCATCGTAATTTACCCACCAAATAGAACAAACTCCTGTTCCTGCTCCATCCAAAATAAATGGTGGACCAGCTGGCAAGCCAACAATGACACCTGTTGCATCGGTAATTACCCAAGCACCATTAGCGCCAATACCTCCATCGTCTATCGTTACGTTTATTGGTTCATCAATGCCATCATTTACACAAATAGTAAGTGGGTCTGTAGTTGAAATCGTTGCTGCTGTTACCTCTATTCTGTCTACTATTATTGAATTTGATAAGAATGCGCAACTTGAAGCTGCAACTGCTGCTGCTGCATCATCGCCAACCATTGGGTTAAATGCGGCATCGTCCGTATTTACATACCAAATCAAACATTGCCCTGCTCCTGCTCCATCTAAATCAAACGGTGGTCCTGCTGGCAAATCTAATATTATTCCTGCCGGGTCAGTAATTACCCAAATACCAGTATTGCCCATACCAGGATCATTAAATGTTACATCTATTGGATCACCAACACCATCTACACAGATTCTTGTTGGGTCAGTTGTTGTTATGTCCGCTGCTGTAGCTGTACAACACAAAGTAGCGTCTACTGTAATGGTTAAAGTATCTGTACAAATAACGCCTCCACAATCAACAACTGAATAATAAGTAGTCGTTACAGCTGGACTTACAGAAGTCATTTCGGTAGTAGCAACTGTTGTTCCAGCAATATCATTTAAGTCGGTTACCCATCCTACAAATGTACAAGGTGAGTCTGCAGTAGTATTTGGTGTAAAGGTTACACAGTTACTTGTACTAGCAGCACCAGGAACTGATCCGCCAGGGAAAGCTGGATCAAAGTATCCAATGGTACCATCTTCGTTTTCTATTCCCTGACCAGCGGAGTCTGTTCCGCCGTCAGATTGACAATCAATACAGTTTATTGTAATAGCTCCGTCAGGACAAATAATGATTTGACCAGTAACCGTTTCTCCTCCTCCAAAATGTGCCATACCTTGATAATCTACAACAAAACAAGTTTGCCCACCAATGGTAGAAGGATAAGCACAAACAGGACCACTAAGTGCATCATTACCATTTAGATCATCCCAAAATAAAGCAACAATTGCATTTGGATCGGTTGCATTTGGGAAAGCATCTTCTGATAAATCTGTTTCATCTACACAAGTAAAGGTTATATAACCATTAGATCCAACACAAACGCTTGAATAAGTTGAACCAAAGAAATCAACATTAAAGCCCAATGGTATAGGACCGCTACCAGTATCATCTCCTAAAGCTAAATCTACACAATCCGCAGGGTTATCAGGAGTAGCTGTACAGCTTCCTGCTGCTGACGGTGTTACTGTATAATCAACAAACATTCCTGGAATGACATCTCCTAAAGTTGCTGCTAAATCTACAGGAGCATCTCCTGGACAAAAAGTAGCATCCATTCCAGCCTCAACTGCTAATTCGTCGCAAGTACAATCTTTGTCTAATCCAGTTACTGTAAATCCGCAAGTAGCATCTTCTACACCTGTAATTACAACATCAACAGGAGTTCCACTCGGGAATGGACCATAAGAGTAAGTTCCAGCAGCTGTAATATCGGTTTGAGGACCTGCTACATCTAGTGTATAAGTTGTATTACCAACTCCCATATTCACAAAAGTTACATCAATGTAAAAGTTGTCATCATCTCCAATTTGACAAGTTGTTGTCGTTGTTACTGTTGGAGCAGAGCAAGCAATGCTCAAACAAAAATCACAAGCTGCTGCTGGTGTAGAATCATCATAAGCTAAAATAACATAGTCTGTTCCTTGAACTAAGCCAGTTACCAGTCCACTTGCATTACCCAAACAATTACTTGCTGTAGTAGTACAATCTGTTTCATAAAACTCGACTCCTATATCACAATCATTTGTTTGACCATCTCCATCATCAAAGTTTAAATCTAATGGATCTCCAGCAGCTGTAATGATAGGTGCTGTCCAACTAAACCAAGCAACAGCATCTCCACCAAAATCACAAGTAGGACTTGGGTTGCCATTGTCACTAAAAATAGTAAAATCGAAATCAGTCACACAAGTTCCAGCAGTTACATCACCAGGGTAAGGAATAGCATCTCCACATTCATCTCCAGGAGGCGGAGGTGGAGGTGTTCCTATACAAAGATCAAAAACAGAATCTTGTCCTGTTGTTGCTGTCCACGAATAAACTCTTACATAATAGGTAGCTCCAACAGTAAGCCCTACCACAGTACTGGAATTGGGATCGCTACAAATAATATTTGTCAAAGCACCACAAGAACCTTCCCAAACAGAATGGTATAAATCTGTTGTACTGCCTGTAACATTGGTCAAATCAATTTGGTGTTGAGTATTGGTTGCAACAAATGAAAACCACACATCATCATCTTCAGTACCGCCACAAATAGTATTGTCTTCAGGTGGAGTATCGGTTCCTGAATCTGTAGCAGCTTCGATTGTTCCATTTACAACCATTCCACAAGCCAAGTCTGTATTTACAGGTGCCGCAACAGCATCTGCACACATATCATTTGCTGGTGGCGTTGGAGGCACGACACAACTTACAGCTATGTCAAATGTACCTGCATCGGTTCCTCCTCCACTCCAATCTCCAATGTAAATGTAATAGGTTGTTCCGTTTACAGAAGCAAAAGTAACAGACTCAGCAGTCGTTCCGCCATCTGTACAACTTACATTAGCAAAACCTGCACAGCCCGTACCTGAAGCAACTGCAACTTCTACGTCAAAAGCGTCATTTGTAATATCAATAACAATATTATTGCCATCACCAACGATAGAGTACCAAATTCCGGTGCCCATTGTACAGCTTACATCGGCACTTTGGTCGGTGGAACCCACTGAGGATTCGCCTACCAATGCGTCGCCACAGGCTAAAACGGTGGCATTTGCACAGAGATCATTGGCTTGTGCCATGAGCATCACTGAGCAACACATCAGTAAAATAGTAGTAAAAATTAATTTCATAAGGTTTGATTTTTTTAATGTTATTCCATAAATTATTAAGGATATATATTCAGATAACTAATTGTTTATCTGTTTTTTGCAACAAACTTCTCTCCACTTTTTACTACTTAACACTTGACATGCTTATGAAGTTAAAAATAAATTTTTATGTCATATAAAATATATTAAATCAATAATTAAATACTTGATAAAGTGTTCCATATGTGACAAGTATTCATAAAAACAGCAGTAATATTAGTTGTTTTTTTACAAAACTTATTTTTTTTAAAAAAAATAAGTTTTGTAATGAACTTTTTTGCAGTCATTATTGTTTGAGAATATACAAAACTTCAATGTTATGTTAGTCTTAACACACATATCGACCATTTAATCGGAAAAAACGATTTACTACAAGCTATATGCTTGTCTAAATTTTCGTTTAATATTCTTCATTCCGATAATCATTTCAATCTTTAATTTAAGAGCATGTTGGAATTTAACAATTGGCTCTCAAAAATTGTCTTTTGAACCTCAGCAGTAGCTATTTTTCCCACAATAAATCTACTATCCTGAGAACCAAAATCCTGCTTTTTGATGCTCAATGCTTAAATCCCAACATGCTCTAATTGATCAGCAACTAACCTATTGGCTAAAAAGAGTTAATGGTATAAATCCTGTATGGGTTTTAGTAAAATAATTACTTAACATTAAGTGATAAGTTCAAATTGACTTCTATTAATATTTTTTTTTGCAAAACATTAATTATCAACTCTTTGAAGTCGAAGTCGAGTGTTTCTAAATTGAGCTTATCACTTATGATCTTAATAAAAATATTTAATGGGAAATTCCAAGTTAAAAGGCAAAGACCTTGATAAAATAAATATCAAATCGGATAAAGCGAAAAGCATTGCGATAAACATTATGTCAAAATTTTTTAAGCATGTATCCAAAGCAGAAAAATTAGAAATTTTACAAAATTTATTTAACAATCCTGAACAATTTTTAAACCATCCTTACCTACATTTATTGGCAGAGGAATACATTGATTTTGTTGAGGAAAATGTAGCAAAATGTTATGAATTAAAAAACAAACCTGAGGACTATACGATCTTTGGCAATAAACTAATTTCTGACAGGACCATAAAACAAATGGATACAGCGATGAGCCTGCCAATTGTAAAATCTGGTGCTTTGATGCCTGATGCTCATGCTGGTTACGGCTTACCTATTGGTGGAGTTGTTGCTTGTGAAAATGCAGTCATTCCATATGGTGTGGGTTTAGATATTGGTTGTCGTATGCATCTTTCTATTTATGAAGGATTGGTTAATAAATTTTTCAAAAAATATAATTTTGCTGTTAAAACTGCTTTAAATGAAATGACACATTTCGGTATTGGCAGAATGCAAAACACTTATGAAGAACATCCTGTTTTGAGTAGAAAGGAGTTTCGTGAAATTTATATTTTAAGAAAATTATTTGGCAAAGCAAAAGGTCAAATAGGCACTTCTGGTTCTGGCAATCACTTTGTTGAATTTGGATTAATTTCTTTAGAAAAAGACAACACGCTCAACTTAGCGGCTGGAGAATATGTGGGCATTTTATCGCACTCAGGCTCTAGAGGCTTGGGAGCTGGAATTGCCAATCATTACATTGATGTAGCCAAGTCTAAATGCAAATTACCTAGTGGAGCTAAAAACTTAGCTTGGCTGGATTTAGATTCAGAAGAAGGGCAAGAATATTGGATTTCAATGAATCTGGCTGGAGATTATGCGCAAGCTTGTCATGAGGTTATTCATAGGAAATTAGAAAAGGCTTTATCCATAAAGGCAGTTAAGACGATTCAAAATCATCACAATTTTGCATGGAAAGAAAAGCAAGCAGATGGTAAAGAATTGATTGTTCATCGAAAAGGAGCAACGCCTGCTCAAAAAGGGGTTTACGGTATCATCCCTGGATCAATGTTGTCGGCTGGTTATATTGTTTCTGGCAAAGGCAAGGAAGGTGCTATAAATTCAGCATCACATGGTGCGGGTAGAAAACTTAGCAGAGGTCACGCCAAGCACTCTTTTACGAGATCAGAATTGAATAAGCAATTGAAAGATCAAGGTGTTTATTTGAGCGGTGCTGGAATGGACGAAGCGCCTGGAGCGTATAAAGATATTGAAGAAGTGATGCGTTATCAGAAAGATTTGGTACACATTGAAGGTAAATTTATTCCTAAATTCGTAAAAATGGACAAATGAAAAAGACGATACAAATAAGTTCAGGAAGAGGTCCGTTGGAATGCGACTGGGTAGTTATGCAGGTACTTCAGAAAATTTCGAAAGCGGCAAAGGCTTTGAATATTTCTGTTGATATTGTAAATGTTGAAAAAGGACCAAAGCCAGCAACGGCTCATTCTGTTGTTTTATCCTTTGAAGGAAAAGACTTAGATAAATTTTTGGCTGAATGGATTGGCACTATTCAATGGATTCAACAGAGTAAATTTAGACCCAATCATAAAAGGAAGAATTGGTTTATTGGGATACAGGAAATTCAAACGGCGAATGTGAAAGTTGATTTAAAGGAGCAAGATTTGAAGTATGAAATATTTAGAGCTGGTGGTCCTGGAGGGCAGCACGTGAACAAGGTTAGTACGGCTGTTCGGATCGTACATATTCCGAGTGGCGTTGTTGCGAGTGCGACGGAATCAAGGTCGCAATTGCAGAATAAAAAACACGCAAAAGAACGATTGATCCAACTGATGCAATTACAAAAATTGGAGGAAGAAAAGCGAAACGCTCAAAGTAATTGGAAGCAACATACTGAGTTGGTTCGGGGAAACCCTGTGAAGGTTTTTCGGGGGAAGTAGCTTTCATACAAACTGTCCCTATAAAAATATTGACCATAATTTTTTATGGTCAATATTTTTCAAATTTAATTATTCGAAATTTTGATATTTATTAGGAACTGTTCATAGTTATTGGGTTTAATATTATATTGTTATAATTTTAGTTATTCAGTAAATATCTCCTAAATTCAAATTAATTGGGTTAATTTATGATGTGTCCATGGGTTTTATGATTTTATTTTAATCAAAAAGAATTATTATTGTAATTACCCTTTAAATCCTCCAACTCCATGTCTTTTTTCACCTAAAGTTTTATCATTTAAATTGAATGTTTGCAAGAAACTATGTAAGGCAATTTCATGATGATTTGCATTAGATTTCAAGTACTCATAAGTATTCTGTTTAACAAAGTCAATATTGCTTGACAAACTCGCATGTGGGTTTAGCATTATAACTACCATCAATGCAATAAATAATACAATCGGTAAATAAACGATTAACTTAGCCTTGTAAACTAGGTTCTTCAAATTGGTTTTAAACAAGGGTTTGTTAGTTTGAATTTTAAAACTCTTCATTTTAATTATTTTTAAGTATTAGAAAATAAATTAATTGACCTCCATTAGAAATAGAGGTCAATTAATCTTACATTACATTATATTTATATTATCTGTTAATCGTATTCACTTTAAAGGTTTGTTTAAACCAAGTTTGAGATCTTAAAAAGTTTAGACTTTCCATTTCTCTCTTTTTTCGCAATATTCTAAGATTGACTTCTCTTTCTTTATAAGTCATCTTAGGCATATAGCTTATTAGCTTTTTCATTTCATTATCTATATCTATTGAATTATTTCTTTTGATTTGATCAAGTGTGAATTCAATAAATAGTGAGTTATTTTTATGTTTTTCACATAGTATTTTTACTTTGACTGTATCTTGAATACAATTATAGTAAGCCAACATATTGTAAAGTCCAACAGGATCATCTCGGTTTACTTCATGTGCTTTTCGAATTAAATCAAAAGATTGATTTAAGTACTTTTCATCATTGGATGAATAAAAGAGATACATACTTGCTACACTTTGTTCAATATAACAGTCTGCAAGTATTTCGTGTTTCTTGAACTTCTTTTTTTCTATTACCCCTTCAGGAGTTAAAAGAGTTTCAGGGTTTCTTTCAATTTGACTAATTAATTCTTCAAAAATATTAAAAGCGAAACAATACCATCCTAATCTAATTAACAAGAATCCGGCTGTGAAATATGGTTTCCAATATCTTACATTTTGCGTTAACAAGATTTGTTCTCTAATGCATTCACGCAGTTTATTGTGGTCTATTTTCCATTCGTCCGACCAATATTTCTTTCTAGCTTTTTTGTAAAATTCAATTGGGTTTTTAATATCTAAAACTCCAATAAAATCTTGTTGATTGTGATTTTTTTGAAACTCTTTTAATATTCTATGGAAGGTAGTTTTACTGAAGCCTGAAGCTATTTTTGCATCTGTACGTAGTTTAGGTACAGATTTTGTTCCTACAAAAAATATTACACATAACAGAACTTGTTCTTCTCTATTGGTGCAATTATCCAATATTTGATGAAATCTCTCTTCATTAAAATCATCTATACATAAATTGTTGAAGTTGTCATCATAGATAGAAATAGACGTTGTTTCAATTTGATTGTCTTCACCAATGTAACCTACATCTGCTAATTTATATATCTGACCCAAAAAACTGTTAAAATTATTGTTTATTATAGATTGAACATATGCATTTAAGTTTTCAATTTTTTTAAGCCCTTTTTTTTCTAAGGCTAATATAATATTATTGACAATTGTATCTTTTGCATGAGTATCTGAATTTAGTTTTGGGCAGTTTTTCTTTGAAACTTTATCTTTAGCAAACAGCATTACTGCCTCGTAAATTTCTTTTTTATCTACCTTACCTTTAACAAATAATGAATGAAGATTGTTGAGTTTTGAATTTTTCATATAAATTTTTAGTTATTTAAGGGGTATTCCAAAGCAACCAATTGCCCAAACTTATTTTTAGTATAGTTTTTTATTACATAGTATATGTTAAATTAAAATTTTCCCATTTTTCAATAAATATTCCGTTTTACTGTGGATTTTCTAAGTAATTGATACTGAATATAATAAAATCATCATTTATCTGTCATTATTCATAATTAATTATTGCATTTATAATTATAACAAATAGTGAATTTATTAAGTTTTCAAATTTAAATTACTGAAGTAAGGGATGCGCGGAGGATAAAATTTCGAGAACAAATGCAATTAGCGAAACTACGCCTGATGCGAATGGAAATATTTTTACAAGAATTAAATAGTCAAATAAAAAATCTATTATTTAAAAGTTATTGCAATTATTTATTATTCCTTCTAGCTAATTCTTGTAAAAGTATTGCAATGGGCAGCAGGGAGCCGCCAAATACGAAGATGGTGCGTTCCGTTCAAAAAATAAAAAACAATTAAATAATGCGATACTATTTATTCAAATTCGCAATAAAAAAATGCTTGTACCCTAGAATTAAAATTCCAGAATACAAGCACCAATATTGCTAAATTAAGACAAAAAGGTTTTGAATAAACGATGTTTATTCCTTTCTATTATTACTAAAAAATCCAGCAAAGATGGAATAATAATGTCACTCCTTCGGAGTTTTTACATGCATCAATATATAAGTACAATAATACTGTCAGCCCTTCAGGCTTTTTTAAAAAAAGCTTTCAATCTCTTAACTAAACAACATTGATACAAACACTTAGAGCTTGTTGGGAATCTCAGATTTAACAGGAACGCCTGCCGCCTGAAAAAGCGTCTTTTTTGACTGAATTTTACATTTTTTTCGATCCGTAACCCTTCTATGAATCGCAACGCCTGCCCGACTCTAAAATTGCATCATTCAGTGAAAAAATACATCATTTTCATTGTTCTAAATCTTCCTTTGCCACAGTATTTTTATACAATATAATTTCAGCGATTGTGCCATTTAAAAAGTAAAGTGCATCGTCTCTTGATCGTATAAAACAATCGTGACTGCCAAAATTATTTGTGTTATCGTTGCTTTCATTCATACTTGATGGTCCGCCTGCTGTGTTGGCAGTTATAGGCAACAATAATCCACTAGGTTTTTATCTGGAAGGTTGGCAAGGAGCTATATACAATCCATTTTTACAGACCTCAAAAATTTCATTTTTTTGGTGAATGATTGGTTGTAGTGAAAATTTTAATAAAAGAATACAATCCATAGTAAAATATATCTGCAATACTAGCTGTTAAATATGGGTAATCAATAAGAAATTTTTGGATCGAAATTTTTACATACTTTCAAAATTTTTAAGCTCATTTCTACTTCTTCTTTTGGTTGGAGTCTTGTCTGCGCTTGGGCAAAGTGTGCAAGGCTATATTTTTGATGAATCGGACCAACCAATTCCATTTGCAAATATTTATGTAAAAGAAACTCAGGCAGGAACGGCGACTAATATTGATGGTAAATTTCATTTGTCTTTTGAAGATGCTGGAGATTATGAATTTGTTATTTCGTCAATAGGTTTTGAAACAAAAACAGTGTCCGTTTTTGTCAGTGATGAACAGATTGCTACGAAGTTGAATTTTGTATTAAAACCCTCAAGTACGGAGTTAAATGAAATTGTGGTAAAGGCTGGCAAAAAAGATCCTGCTTATGAAATTATTCAAAAAGTAATTGATAATAAGAAAAAATACCAGGCTCAAATTAAGAGTTGGAGAAGTGAAGTTTACATTCGTGCCACAGAAATTTTAGAAGATAAGAAAAAACTGGCAGCACAAAATCAGGAATCTGACGAATCGGTAATTGATGATCCTTTTAATGAAAAAAAGGATAAAAAGAAAAAGAAAGATAGTGCACTTGATAATTTGGCAATGGTCGAAATGCAGCTCACTTTGAATTACAACTATCCAGACAAATATAAGCAAGAAAGAACGGCCTTTAAAAAATTTGGTAGTCAAGCGGGTTTGTTTATTCCTACTTTTGGGGATTCTGATTTTGATTTCTATTCAAATATGATTGATACGAGGAGCATTGCAGATGCGCCAGTTATTTCGCCTATCAGTCGTACTGCAATTTTATCTTACAAATATAAATTGGTTGAAATTTTAACTGAGGATGAATGCACTGTTTATAAAATAAAAGTCATCCCAAGAAAATCTGGTTTTTCGACTTGCAAGGGCTTTCTGTACATCAATGATAAATTTTGGAACATCAATCGCTTGGAATTAGAGTTTACCAAGGGCGCTTTAAAGTTTTAT
>JAHDGP010000015.1:2591-7467 GCA_020627525.1 Bacteroidota bacterium | reverse complement strand
GATGCTTTTAAAATCAAACAAAGCTATCAGAATATTGAGGATAGTTTGTGGATTCCTTATAAGCAAGAATTCATTTATCAAACAAAAAAAGGACGATCAGCTGCTTTCAAAGGCAATACTTACTTGTTCTATTCAGACTTTGAAAAAGACTTTGAATTTCCTGAAAATTTCTTTGGGCAAGAAGTTTCTATTACCACAAAGGAGGCTTATGAAAAAGATTCTACTTTTTGGCAAGAAACAAGACCCGAACCTTTAACAGACGATCAAAAAATCATTGTTTATAAAATTGACAGTGTACAAACTTTGCACAATAGTATTCCTTACAAAGATTCTATTGAAGCGGAGTTCAACAAAGTGAAAGTTGATGAGATTTTGTATTTGGGTGTTGGACAACGAAATCATCGTAAAAAGCAAAGCATCTTTTTCGGTCCATTGTTGAGTTTTATGAGTTTTGATATCGTTAGTGGTTTCCGCTTCGGTCCTTTTGTTTCTTATTTTAGAAGATTCGAAAATGGTAAAATGTTTAGCATTTTTGCTAACACAAGATACAGTACAAAAAACAAGGATTTAAACGGAAGTGTCGCTTCTTTTTTCAGGTATGCTCCTCACAAATTAGCAGATATAAATATTGGAGTCGGTAGAGAATTTCAATCTATCAACCCTTATGATGCTTACCTAAATCAGCTAAATGCCTCTAACTATATTTTGCATTACTATTACCATTTGGATCATAAGTTTGAGTTGATCAATGGCTTGTATTTGAGTACTGGTGGCACGCTCCACGACCGCCAATCGTTGGCAAACTACCCTATTCAAAACATTGTATTTGACAATTTAAACACAGAAAATCCAATTGAATTTACACCTTATAAGGCTTTTACTTCAGAAATAAAATTGTCTTATACGCCAAGACAGCGATTTATGACTGAGCCTGAAAGAAAGGTTGTTTTGGGCAGCAGTTTCCCTACTTTTAGCATTCTACACAGAAAGGGTTGGGACAAAATACTTGGCAGTTCTATTGACTATGATTACTTGGAAGCAGAAGTGAAACAGAATTTGGTTTTGGGTGTTTTGGGTAATTTGAATTACACTTTGAAAGCTGGTCAATTTGTAAATACGAAAGACTTGCGTTTTGTCGACATAAAAAGGTTTAGACAATCCGATCCTTATTTATTTTCCAATCCACTAAATTCTTTTCAGCTTTTAGACACTGCATTGGTAGCGAGCAGACCTTTTATTGAAGCGCACTTTATCCACCATTTTAATGGAGCAATTATGAATAATATTCCTCTGATAAAATTACTGCGAATTAAAACGGTTGCGGGTGGTGGAGCGATGTATGTTGAGGAAAGCAATTTTAGACACGCTGAAATTATGGCTGGTCTTGAACGTTCTTTTAGACTTGGTCCTCGTCGTAGATTAAAGATTGGTTTTTATGGTGTGTTGGCGGAATCCAACTATACCAAACCGAAAACGGGTTGGAAGATTTCTTTTGATATTATTGATACTTGGAAAAAGGATTGGAGTTATTAAAAATTAAAAAAACAAGACCTACGAGGTTTTTGTTAAATTAAAATTAAGTCAGACCTACGAGGTTTTAGAAACCTCGTAGGTCTGTTTTATTTTAAAAAAATTTATTTTTTAGTAATAATTACTTCTACTAAATTTCTATTGGCATTTATATCTTTACCTTCCCAGTTCATTCTACTTCCAGAAATTCCTTTTTTCTCCAACTTTCTATAAACACATCTCGCACGTATGTCATCTAATCCAATAATTTCTCCTTGGTGATTATATGTTTCTGGTTCTCCTGTTTGTCTGTAGCCTGTAATGTTTATATTAAAATTAGGATACTCTTTCATCACTTTAGCCATTTCACCAATTTGAGCTCTCGCTTTATTATTCATTCTTGGAGAATTTTTTGGCCAACTAATAGTCTCCATTATAAAGGTCTTTGGTGCTCTTGAATTTGGATCGCTTAAGAAGTCTGCCATTTGGTATTCTAAGGAACCTTTTTTCAAACCTAGCTCTCCTCCATTTTTACCTAAAGCTTTAGCTGGTGTTGTTGCTTCTTCTACTTTATCTTTTGCAGCATTTGCAGCGTCTTTGGTTGCATCGGCATTGGTGACAGCATCTTTGGTTGCATTGGCGGCATCGCCGACCACTTCTTTGGTTTTATCCACTGTCTCGGTAACGGCTCCTGCGGCTTTTGTGCCTGCATCTTTCGCAACGGTTGTTGTTTTCGTTGCTACGTTTTTAGCAGCATTGCATCCATCTCTAAAGAACCAAAGTGCCAATGCTCCTAATAGTAATAAAAACAAAAGAGGGAACAACCATTTCAGACAGCCAGAACCTCCACCAGAAGCTCCTGAACCTGCTGCGGCAGCTCCGCCCGCTGTTGCCCCACCAACAGCTTTACTAGTCGTGCTTGATGTGCCACTTGCGCCTGCTGTTGATTTACCACCTGTCGCAACTACTTTTTTGTTATCGTTCTGGTTGGCTGCTGCAAGACGTTTTTGTTCAGCTAATTTTTTCTCTGCGGCTAAGCGTCTTTCTTCTGCCAGTTTTTTCTCTTGGGCTAAGCGTTTTTCTTCAGCTAGCTTTTTCTCTTGAGCTAAGCGTTTTTCTTCTAGTGCTTTCTTTTCAGCAGCTAGTTTGGCTTCAGCAGCTTTTTTCTCGGCTGCTAATTTTTCTTCGGCTAAGCGTTTTTCTTCTAGTGCTTTCTTTTCAGCAGCTAGTTTGGCTTCAGCAGCTTTTTTCTCGGCTGCTAATTTTTCTTCGGCTAAGCGTTTTTCTTCTAGTGCTTTCTTTTCAGCAGCTAGTTTTGCCTCAGCGGCTTTTTTCTCGGCTGCTAATTTTTCTTCGGCAGCTTTCTTTTCAGCAGCTAGTTTTGCCTCAGCGGCTTTTTTCTCGACTGCCAATTTTTCTTCGGCCAAGCGTTTTTTCTTTTCGGCTGCCAACTTTGCCTCAATAGCTTTTTCCTCAGCTAATTTTGCTTCAGCAGCTTTTTTCTCAGCATCTCCATCATCACCTGTTAATTTATTAATGATGGCACCTCCACCAGCAATTGCTCCACCGACAATAGTTGATTTTTTTATTGTATCTATGATTCCACTGTCTTCACCAGTTGTTTCGGTAGTCGTTGTTTCGGTAGTCGTTGTTTCAGTTGTGGTTGTCTCTGTTACTGTCGTACTTGTTATTGACTCTGTTGTTTCGCCACTAACCAAACCACCTTGGATAGATCCTCCAAATACATTTATAGCATCTTGCAATTCAGATTCTGTATCATAAGCCAAACTGGTTCCGACAATCTGTCCATTTCCTGATTTTATATTGAAATAACATTTACCATCAGGAGATTTTTTCAAATCATAATTATCTGGGTTGGTCGCATTTTTTATTACTGAATTTATACCATTTTGCGCACCAGCCTTTGCCGTATAGCCTTCACTAACTAAAATCGGTCTACCGTTTTTCTCTAAGAAATGAAAATAGTATTGCTTGTCATTTAGGTTTTGATACATTTCAACATTCATATGAGAGAATGCCCCTGTCTGTAATACTTTTATATTTGGCTTACCTTCCATAAACGAATCATCATCGTTAGTTGAAACTGGAGGCACATTGGCACCTGCTGTTGCACCTGCTAAAAATGCAGCAGCTCCACCAATTTGTTCCCTTGTTTTAAACATTTTACTGCGTCCAATAATTTGTCCATTACCAGCTTTAAGGTTAAAATAGTAACGCCCGTCTTTGGCTTCATTTATTTCATATTTGTCTGGATCAACTGAGTTTTGAATAACCGATTGAATCCCATTTTCACAAGCACTTTGTGAATTGTATGCCTCGCTTGTCAATATTACTTCTCCATCTCTACTAAAGTTGAAATAGTATTTATTGTCTTTAGCACTTTGGTATCCAACAAAATCGTGTCCATTAAAAGAACCTGTTACAAATTCTTTCGAACCATTTGAAGAGACAGAAGACAATTTGGAGGATGCTCCTGTCAAGCTGATAATTTCAATTTCGGCAGGAGATATTGAGAGCATTTTTTTTATGGCAAATTCTCTGGCTCCTTCACTTGAAAATTTCACACTAGAACCTAAGGAGTTTCCTGAATCAGACAATAAATCATAGTAAAACTTTTTGTCGTCAGACTGGTCAAGTTTAAACTTAGATTCATTGTGGATACTTTTAAGGGCTTGATTTAATCCCTCTTCGCACTCACTAAGGGTTGGAAAGCCAAGACTGGTAAACATATCCGAGCCATCATTTGACCTTAGATTGAAAAAGTAACTACCACCTTTTTCTTTCTGAAAAAATGAACACTTCATACTCTTTGTGATTTTGTTTTATTATTATATGTACTCGAACAAAAGTAATAAACTATTCTAAAACCATCTTTTCGATTTTCTGCCGCTTCAGCGTACCAATCAATAAACAATCTGGTTCAACACTAAATAGCCCAGCTGCCGTACAGCGAACCCACTTGACTTTTTTCTTTGTAATTCAATTTTTTTTTGTAATTACTCGATTACTTTTGCACCAATACTTAATTTGACGAATACCTGATTTATAAGTTACGAAAATTACAATAATTTACTGAATATCAGTAGGTTTTTATATACGTAACAATTAAGTTTTTAAACGATATTATCTTTTTTTCAAATTCACTTTACAACTGGGTATTTATGAAAAAACACGAAATTCCAAACAAAACCGCGTTAGGGATGGTACTTCGGCTTCGTTCAGTAACCTGTGCTCAGCAACCATACTTCGGCGTTGCTCAGTAACCTGTGCTCAGCAACCATACTTCGGCTTTGCTCAGCAACCATACTTCGGCTTTGCTCAGCAACCATACTTCGGCTTTGCTCAG